>SBBD01000163.1 GCA_005239845.1 archaeon
CGCGAGCTGGGGCGCGCCATTCAGGCGGCCAGAAAGAAGGAGGGCTTGCAGGTGCAGGAAAAGATTGCGTTGAAGGTTTTTGCGGAAAAGGAAACGAAGGAATTCTTGGAATCCAGGCGATCCGTGTTGTTGAAGGAAGTGGGGGCTTCTGAAGTCGAGTTTGCGAGTTCAGAAAACGAGCTGGGGAATGTTTTGGCGGAAGCGAGTTTGGAGGAATGGAACGTTAAAGTCTCCTTCGGGAAATGACCCGCCGTTTTACCCGACTCCGACAAGGCCGACCATCAAGGCGAACAGGAGGCCGAACAACAACAACGCGATCACGGCCCACGCCGTGTCGTTCCATGCCTTGATTTTCTCGCCGTCCATGGGAAATACGGGAATCGTGTTGAAGGCGCCGAGGAACGCGTTCACGTACGCGCCCCAATAGGCCACGTCCTTAAGCCCAGCATTCGAATAGCCGAGCGAGAGGAACGCAATCGCCAGGAAAAAATTCATTAAGGGTCCTGCCGCCGCAATTTTCCCGTTGTGGTCTCTGGTAAGATGGGGGCCGTGGATCATGACGGCGCCAGGCGCGGCAAACACGAAGCGTCCTGCCGTAAAGAACGCCATGCCCAGCGCCAAAAGCAGCCCGGGCGTCCACGCCCTATAGTACGCGACGGCGCCATAGCCTTGCGCCACGATCTTGTGCGCCAACTCGTGCAAGATGAATCCCAGGCCCAGCGTCATAAAGACGAGCCAGAAGTTTCCGCTGAACAAGGAGAACGCGATGGAAATCGTGATGACGGAAACGGCTATGTGCAGGATTTCCGTGAGGTCGGTGCGCATGCTTCTACACTTCGCTTTCCGTGAGCCGGATGCTGGCCGGAGTGAACGTGCCTGTATAGCCCGTGATGATGCCTTCGCCTCTACGATTGTTGGCCAGCCTCACCCTGATTTTTTTCCCGAGCCTCCCGTCTTCGAGGGCCGTCACGAAATACGTGTCCATCACGTTCTGGATCAAGTCGCCGTTGGAAACGTAACGGCGCTGTACGGCCATGAGCACATCGCCTTGCCTTACGCCGCGGACGTGGGGCTGCAGGTAGCCAAGCACCATGGCCAGCCCCAAACTCAGGGCGAACAGTTTCCAGAACGAGTCGATGGGCGTCCCGGGCACCCCGACGATGGAGAAGGCGAAGCCCAGCAGGGAGAGTGCCAGGAGCGCAAAAAAGGACTTGAAGAGGAAACGCAGGTTCATTTTATTGCAATCACCGGCATGGCTTTCATTTTTTATGTTTTCGGGGGCGGATTTCCGAGAACCCCGCGTATTCCTGCAGGGCTTGGGGGATGCGGACGCTTCCGTCCTCCTGCTGGTGGTTTTCAAGAATCGCTACGAGGGCCCTCGGGTTGGCAACGGCCGTGGAGTTCAAGGTGTGCACCCACTCCTTTTCCTCGAACTTTCCTTTCTTGCGGTACCGGATTCCTAAACGCGTGGCCTGGTAGCTCCCGCAGTCGCTGCAGCTCACCACTTCGCGGAACGCGTTCTGGGCAGGCATCCACGCCTCGATATCGTACTTTTTGCGCGCCATGCTGCCCATTTCCGCCGTGCACATGCCGACGACGCGGTAAGGGATTTCCAACTGTTGAAACAACTGTTCCGCGTTCGAGAGGAGTTCTTCGTGCAATGCAGGCGCTTGTTTGGGCGTGCAGAACGCGAATTGTTCGACTTTCGAGAACTGGTGGACGCGGAAGATGCCTTTCGTGTCCCTGCCGTGCGCTCCCGCTTCTTTCCGGAAGCACGAGCTGGTTCCCGCGTACTTCAAGGGAAGGTTCTCCTCCTCAACGATTTCCTTGGCGTGCATGGCGGCCAAGGGGTGCTCGGAAGTGGCAATCAGGTACAAGTCTTCCCCCTCGATCTTGTACATGACGTCCTCGAAATCCTTCAAGTCCGTCACTCCCTCGTAGGGTTCCCGGCGCATGAAATAAGGTGGGAGGACGGGCGTGAACCCTTTCGCAGACAGGAAGTCGAGGGCCATGCGCTGCAAGGCCAGGTCCAACAGCACGAGTTCGTTTTTCAGGAAGTAAAAGCGGGCACCCGCGATTTTTGCCGCGCGCTCGAGGTCGGCAATGCCCAGCGATTCAATCAAGTCGACGTGGTTCTTTGGCGGGAACGCAAAGGAAGGCCGTTTTCCCCACGTGCGAACGACCGTATTGTCTTTTTCCCCTACGCCTTCCGGAACATCTTCTGCAAGCAGGTTGGGAATGCGGAGAAGCAGGGCATGAATTTCTTGTTCGAGCGTAATTCTTCGTTCGTCCGCTTGCTTGATTTTCTCGGGGATGGCGCTTGCCTCCCTTAGTTTTTCTGCCGCATCTTTGCCTTCCTTCTTGAGCCGGTTGACTTCCCGGGAAAGCGCATTGCGCAAGGCCTTGAGGCGTTCCGCTTCTTCCTTCTGCTTCCTCCATTCCTTGTCCTTTTGAAGCAGCAGGTCGAATTGCCGGAGGGTTTCCGGGTTCTGGCGGCGTTCCAAGTTCGCCTTGACTTCCGGTGCGTGGGCTCTCACGAAACGCAAATCCAGCATCTGTTTCTCCCTCGCATGCAGTTAGGCAGGGCAACGTTTTTAACCCGTTTCCCGCTAATCGTTGCATGCCGTTACTTCAAGAGGGGACGAGCGCTCTCGAGGAAAAGTACGCCTGCGATTCCTTGGACGAACGCATCCTGAAAGCCTTGTCGGAGGACGCGCGCAGCTCGTTCCGCGTGATTGCCAAGGGTTTAAAGGTCTCCACCTCTACCGTGGTGCAGCGCGTCAAGCGCTTGGAACAGGCGGGCATCATCCGGGGCTATGCGGCCGTCTACGACTACTCGAAGCTGGGGTACGAGTTCGTGGGGCTGGTTGAGGTCACCATCAACAAGGGCGCGCTGCTCGCCGTGCAGAAAAAGATTTCACTGCTTCCAGGAGTGGTGGCGGTCTATGATGTTACGGGGCTGAGCGATTCCATGGTGCTCATTCGCACGAAGAACCGGAACGAGTTCAGCAAGCTCGTCAAGACCATTCTCGCCATCGAGCAAGTGGAACGCAGTAACACGCACGTCATTTTGAACGTGGTAAAAGAGGAGTATCGCCAGTTCCTTTGAGACACCGTGAGAACCGAGTACCCATGGCCTCTTTTTTCGCCCGCATTTTCCTGCTGTTTTTCCTATGCCTTACCTTGCCTGTTTTTGGGGCCACGATCACCAATTTGGATTATGTCCCTTCCGATTTGACGGTCGGAGTGTCGAACACGGTTACGGTGCACTTTCGTGCCGCTTCCGAAAACAACATCACGTTCGTCAAAGTCAAGTTTCCTGACGCGTTCGGCGTTTCGGGGGCTACGCTGGGTTCCATGATCGGCAATGATAGTGCGGCTTCGTTGAGCGTGGGAGGACAGGAACTTAATGTGTCCCTGGCTGCTTCCCAACGCTTGCTCACGACGACGGATGTAACCATAGTATTCAAGAACGTGGTCAACCCGCATTCCGCGCAAGGATATACCGTTCAAATTTGGACGGGAAACACTTCGTATCCTGTGTTTGACATGGGAACCACGCTTCCCCAAAGCTTTCTTGCGGCTCCCATGGTCAACGTAACCCTGGCGAACCTGACGGCGCTTTCCCAAGTCATTGGCGGCCAGTTCCTCTTCAACGCTTCCGGCTGGGACGCTTTTGGGAACGCCAACGCCACGGGAGGGTTTTCGTGGGCTTCCACCAACACGAGCGTTGCATCCTATATCAGCGGAACGGGGAATTCCTCGGGCGTGTTTTCCGCGGCGGGGTATGGGACCGCGACGATTACCGCGACTTCCCTCCGCGATCCTTCCAAGAGCGCTTCCCTGGCGGTGACGGTGGCTGCCGATTCGACTCCTCCCTCTCTTTCCTTGCTTTCCCCGTCGCTTGCATTTTACTCGAACGCATCCGTTTTCTTCCACATTTCTTCATCGGAAGCCCTCTCCTCGCTCTTGCTGAACCTTTCGAAAAACGGTTCCTCGGTTGCCTCCTATTCCCTCTCCCAGTTTTCCGTTCCTTCGAATTATGCCTACCAGCTTACCGTCCCCTTGAACGCTTCCGAAGGCAACTATTCCTACTTCCTGGAAGCCAAGGACGCCTCCAACAATTCGGCCAACCTTTCCGGAGGCTTTGCGGTGGACTTGAGTGCGCCGCTTGCAACCAACTGGTCCGTTTCGTTGGCTTCTCCTGACCAAATTACTTCTGAAAAAAACGCGTCCACGTATAGGGGCCACCACGTGTTCTTTTATGCGAATGTATCGGAACCGTATGCCAACCTCTCTGGTTTTACGGCCAACCTGAAATACGCGAACGGCTCGCTTGCTTACGCCCTTTCTTCCCCGGAACGCCTTTCTTCTGGCTTATTCAAGTGGACCTGGTTCACGAACACTTCCTTCCTCCCCGCCCTTTATTCCGTTGACTTTCTGCTGACGGATATGGCCGGCAATGCCGCCACCTACGCCAATTCCTTGCAGGTGGAGTTGCAAAACGCTTCCGGCAACCTTACGCTGGCTCTTTCCAGCGATTCGGTTTGTTCCGGCGAGGCCGTGCAGGCTTATGGCTATGCCTACGTGAACGGAACGGGACTGGCGGGCGCTACCATTTTATTCGAGGGGGCCGCCGCCACTTTTTCGGGGTCGGCAGTGACTTCAAGCGACGGCTCGTATTCGTTGGTGAAAGCCGTTTCCGGAAATGGCTCTGCCACGGTTGCCGCCCGCATCCAATATACGGGTGTCCAGGCAAGCAAAACCTTTTCCTTCCTTTCCCCATGCATTGCCTCCACTCCCACTTCGACTCCGATTCCCACTTCCACGCCTGTCGCTACTTCTTCCCCCACTCCTACTCCTGTTCCCACTTACTCGGGCACTCCGACGCCTCCTCCGGAAGAGCACAACAAGTCGCTTTCAGAAAACGCGGACGTCTTCGCCTTCTTTTCCAGCGATTCCACCCGCTTTGTCTTGCAGTACCGGGGCGGGGAAGACGGTTTTGAAGGAGACGTCGCGTACGCGTTTCCTCTGGAGTACGGGGACTATCTTACCGGAAAGATTTCATTCGAGCCCGAGCCTTCCCTTGTAAAGGAAGGCAGCATCGTCGCCCTCTGGAGGGACGTCAAGCTCGGACACACGGAAGCCTTCACCGTCACGGTGGCCGTCTCGAAGCCTTTGCCTCCCGCCCTATTGGACCAATTTACGGAACCCATCCTGACACCCAAACAGCGCCGTTCTTCCCCGACGCCTCCACCAAGCCCCCTTCAGAACCAGTTGCAGGACATTGCACGGCGGGGAGGGTTCAACTTGGCGGTTCTCGTGCTCATTATCGTGGGAGTCTTTGGCGGCATCGCGTTTTACGGCAAGCTCATGCAGAAAAAAGTGAGTCCTGAAAACGCGCAAAAGCTGAAGGAACCGCCTAAAACGCCGCCCGCTTCCTCCGCGCAAAACCCTGCCTCTTCTTGGAAGCCCTTGAATTTGCCTCCATGGAATGAGAAAAAGAAATAGGGATTGCCTACGAATGACTTTCCCCCCAATAACAGAAAAAAAGCAAAAAACTAGTATTGTCTTGCGATGTATGCTTGCTGGCTGCTTGTCTTGCCGCACATAATGCAGCAGCCGTTCCCTTGGCTTTCTTCTCCCACGCGCTTGCCTCTTACCTTGCCTCCCTTCGTGTATTCCTTGAGCTCGTCGGCACACTTCTTGCCCTCCATTTCCAGCGAACAGAAGAACGCCTTCGCAATGCCTTTCTCCTCCAAAATCCTTAACACGCCTTCCTTGTCCCCTCCCTCCCTAATACGGTCTAGCAGCCATTTACTGGAACGCTCCTGCAGCTCTTTCAGCAACACCGCGGCCTGCTCCTTAATTTTTTGCACTAGTTCGGCCGCTTTCACAGTGGTTTTTTCTCTCGTGGTTCTCCTTACCAACGTAACCGTTTTTTCCTTCTCTTCCCGAGCGCCCACTTCCGCGCGCAAGGGGACGCCCTTCAGCTCCCAATAATTGTACTTGAAGCCCGGGTTCTTGTCCGAATCGTCTATCCTTACTTTGATGCCTGCTTCCTTCAATGCTTCGGCGACACTATTCGCATAAGCTAGTATGTCCTTTCCGTCCTCTTTCCCTTTCATTATGGGGACAATGACCACTTGTATTGGGGCAACGTCGAACGGGAAAATGAGTCCCTTGGAATCCCCGTGCACGGCGGCAACGGCGGCCATCATCCTCCAAATGCCAGGCCCGAAGCACGTCGAATAAGGAACTTGCCTCTTGCCTTCCGCATCCAAGAAGCTTACTTCGAACGCTTTCGTGAAGTGTTGTCCCAAATAATGCGTGCTCCCGAACTGCAAGGCTTTCCCGTCCGGCAAGAGACAATCATAGGCGAACGTGGCTTCCGCTCCCGCGAACGTGTCCCATTTCGGCCTCTGGAACTGCAGGAACTCGATGCCCATGCTCTCAAACGCCACTTTCCTCATGATTTCGCCGTCCTTCCTCGTTTGTTCCCATGCTTCTTCGCTCGTGGCATAGACGTTGTGCGTCTCAATCCACAAGAATTCCACTCCGCGCAAAAAGGGGTTCGTCTCGCTCTCGTTCCGGTACACGGAACAGCTCTGGTACAGCTTGTAGGGCAAGTCCTTGAAGCTCGAGATCCATAACTGGTACATTTGGTAGAACGCGGTTTCTGATGTAGGGCGAAGGGCAAGCGGCCTCTTCAACTCCTCTTTTCCCGCTTTGGTTACCCACAACACTTCGGGGGCAAACCCTTCCACGTGCTCCTTTTCCTTCTCGAAATTCTCTTCAGGAATCACGGAAGGGAAAATGACGGGAAGGTGGCCGTCCTCTTC
This sequence comes from archaeon, assembly GCA_005239845.1. GTDB lineage: Archaea > Micrarchaeota > Micrarchaeia > Norongarragalinales > SBBD01 > SBBD01. The sequence goes on from SBBD01000163.1 coordinate 6,843, forward strand.
CAGCTCCTTCTCAAACAACGCGTAGATTTTCTTGAACGCCATGCTGCTCCACGGCCTATTCACCACGAAGCCTTTCACATTATAGCGCACATCCGCCAGTTCGGCCGCATAAATCACGGTATTGTACCATTCCGAGAAGTGGGCGAACTTGTCCAAATTGAATTCGCGTTGCTTCATGTCCACGCTTTATCGCCTTTTTCTGGTCGAGCTCTTTTGGTAAAAGAGGTCGTTGGATTCGCGTTGCTTCATGTCCATAGGCTGTCGCACTCTATCGCATGCATTCCCTGTTGCGTTTTCGTTGTTTTTTTAGTTGTAGAAGCTTAATTAACGTATTTTTTCTCAATTCCAACGCAGGGGTGGCCGAGCCTGGTCAAAGGCGCAGGGCTTAGGACCCTGTCTCTCAGGAGTTCGAGGGTTCAAATGACCCCTCTAGGGGAAGTATCCCCTACGCGGGTCGCCTCTACCCCTCTTCGGAGGTTGAAGAAAGGCTGTCTGAAACTCCCTCCCCCTGCACTTGACCCCTCTGGGGGGAAGTATCCCCCCACACGGCTACGTAGGCTTTTCGCCTACTAGTGCCTAAACCCCCAAAAGGGTTTAGAGCATCGCCCACTCCCCCCTCCAATAATTTCTTTTGCGCGGAGCCACCGCACCTTTCTTCCGCTCAAAACCGCGAGGTTTTGGCAGCAGCCTGGACTTAGTCCAGAGCGGTCCAAAAGAAAGGGGCAAGGCGTTCTAAATCTCCCTCCTCTACTCTTTCGCTTATTTTTTATGGTAGAGTTTCAGCCATGCGCTTTTGAAGTGGGGGAGCGTCAGCGTGGAAAGCATGAGCGCAACCGCGGGAACGATGGCGTTAAGCCATGGCTCGGGAACGCGAATGGCTTGCATGTAGGCTCCCATAGCCAAATAGGTGAACAAGGTGAGGAGGATTCGCCGCGTATAGCTCGTTTCCCACGCCTTGTCGGCTTCCACGCGGCGGTTCCGTTCCTCTATTGCCGCAATTTCTTTTTCCAGTCGTTGAAGCGTAGCCATTTTCATTCCTACCAGTTTATGCAGGCCATTTTATAATCATCGTTTGAGTGGCAGACGGTACGCTTGCAGCAGGTGGTTCCGGCTACGGGTTTCCATTCCCTGATAATCCGTGCGTCCATTCGCGCTTTGGGCACAGCCATTTTAATCCTGTAAGCGTAATGGGAGGCTAGCCGGTTTGTCATTAAGCGTGGGTTTTCATGTTTGACTTGGGAATTGCCTTGTTTACGGTACTGGGCCTCGCGTTGTTCGAGGTCGTCATTGCCGTGGACAACGCGGTCGTGAACGCGCACGTGCTTTCCACCATGTCCGAGAAGGCCCGCCGCTGGTTCCTCTTGTGGGGCTTGCTAGTCGCCGTCTTCATCGTGAGGGGCTTGCTGCCATGGCTCATCGTCTTTGCCTTGAACCCTTCCCTCGGCTTTTTCGGCTCGCTGACGCTGGCATTCAGCGACGACCCTGCCGTCGCGCATTCCATCGAGCAATCGGAGTCCGTGCTGCTGGTGGCCGGAGGCGTGTTCCTCACCTTCCTTTTTTTCCACTGGCTGTTCATGCAGCCCAAGAACTACGGCCTGCAGGTGGAAAAAAGGTTCGAGCGCCACGGCGCATGGTTTTACGCCATCGTTTCCGTGCTGCTGCTGGTCATCGTGTGGCTTTCCCTCGAACGCCAGCCGCTCATGGCTTTGGGGGCCACCATCGGCTCCACCATGTTCTTCATCACGCACGGCTTCAAGGAGTACGCGGAAGAGAAAGAGCGGCGCATGACGGCGGCTGGAACGCACGTCAGCGACTGGAGCAAGATTTTCTACTTGGAGGTCATTGACGCCGCTTTTTCCGTGGACGCCGTGCTCGGCTCGTTCGCGTTCACGTTTTCCGTTCCCCTCATTTTGGTCGGCAACGGCATCGGCGCGATTGTAGTGAGACAGCTGACGGTCACCAACATGAAGCTGGTGACGCAGTATAAGTACTTGAAGAACGGCGCCATGTACTCGATTTTCCTGCTGGGCCTCGTCATGCTTGCGGACAGTTTCGGCGCCGGCATCCCGAACTGGGTTTCCCCGTTGCTGACGTTCGGGGTCATGGGCTACTTTTTCTGGAAGTCGCGCGCCGAACTCGCACTGGTCCAGAAGGCCTAACGCCGGATTGTTGATTGCTGAAAACTATTTTGCCAGCATTCCCGGCTTTTTTGCGAAGACGAAGATGGAGTCGTGCTTGTGCCGCTTGGCGTGGGGGTAGCCGTCCATCTCAAGGTCAGGATCCCAGCGCTCCATTTTCCTGGTTTCGAGGATTTCGAACCCTTTCAGCATCCTTTTCACTTCTTCCACGGAATGAAAGCCGTAATAGACTCCTCCTTCCATGAACGCGTTGTGTCCCACTTTCTCTCCTTTCCCGAAAGCAGGGTCGTCCGTGGAATGGAATTCGACGAGCAGGAAACCTCCCGGCTTGAGTGAATCGAATAAGTTGCGCAGCACTTTGCCCGCGTCCTCCAAGTGCACCATGACGTAGTCGCAGATGACGGCATCAAACTCGTCCTTGTAGTTGAGTTCCCGCAAATCCCCCTGCACGGCCTCGGCATTCGGATACTCGCGCGAAACCCGGTGTGCCCTCCTTATTCCTTCCTCGGAACTATCTACTCCGACAACGTCAAAACCCTGTTCTGCAAACGCCAGGAGGTTCCTCCCGTCCCCGCAGCCGGCATCCAAGACTTTCTTGACGCCGTGTTTCTTCAGGTAGTCCGCTTTCTCAAGAAAGAAGCCGGTGGGCTCCTCGTTCCAGACGGAAAAACGCTGTCCCTTGTATTCGGGATACACGTTGTCCCAGCGCTGGGGATTCCTTCCCGTCATATAAATTGCGTTCACTTTTTTCCTTGTTTAGGATTCTTGGGTTGGAGTGGCTGGAGGCTTCCGCAGCTTCAAGGCCATCTTTACCATGATGAGCACGGCCGCCACTCCTATTACTGTGTATTTGAGGACCTCGTTCTTCATGTATAGCAGTCCAATATTGGATGCGTGGACAAGACCCAGAACCGCGGCCAGGTACACGAGAAGTTGCAGCCTTTTCCAATTCTTTTTCAGCGTCCGTACCGCAAAATCGTTCGAGGTGGCGGCCATGAGAGCGGTAATTAGGAGGGCGACGGTTCCCAGCATCAAGAAGCCGAAGTTTTTGTTTTGAAAGTACTTGTCCGGATTCCACCCGAAAAAGAAGTGCCAGACAAGCCCGACGTGAATCGCAGCGAAAAAGAAAGTGAAGATGCCGATCCACCTCCTGTTGGCGTAAACAAAACGGGTGAAGTCATTCGGAAAATGTGAAAGCAGGAGGGGAATAGAAAGGATGAAAAGGAGGGACAGCAACGCCAGGAAGCCGAAACTGCTCACGTACGCCACCGTCCTCTGCTTTTCGGGAACGAGAACATTGGCCGCCAAGAAAACGAGCGCAATGAGTACAATGCCGACTACTTGCACTTTGGTTTTTCCTTCCATTTTGCTTTCCCTCTTTTGTACTAAAATTGGTGCATTCTCTATCCAAAACACCTTTTTATTCCTAGCGGTAGATTTCTCATGAAATGAACTTTATTCACCCGAAAGCGGAAGTGGACCAGCGCGTGAAGCTAGGGAACAACGTGTACATTGCCGC
>SBBD01000182.1 GCA_005239845.1 archaeon
CTCGTCTTCCTCCTGCTCTCCGCCACCGCGCTGCTGTTGGCACTTTCCGCCTTCAGCACCGAAAAATTCGCGTTTTCCCTGGACCCCGGCATTTTACAACTCTATGAAGGCATGCTCGAATTATTGAAAAGAAAAACGCTGGCGGCGCTCGCGATGGGGTTCGTGGCCTTCAGCATCACCCTGCCCGCCCAGCTCCTCGTGCTGGGGACGCTGTTCTTCCTCAATTTTTGGCTTACGGTCATCCTCGTCTTTCTGGTAGCGGTAGAGGAACTCCTCAAATTCTTCGGCCTTCGCTTTCTCCAGCCGCAGACCTTCCGCCAAGCCCTTCTTTTCGGCGCCCTCGTCGGCATAGGCTATGGCTTGAGCGAAGCCCTCCTCTACGCCCCTTATCTCCACGTCTTCCTCCTGCGCTCCGTTCCCCTCTTTCTCCACGTCCTGGTTTCCATGGTCACGGCGCTCGGAATATGGCTCAAGCGCCCCTACCCTTTCCTCTTCCTCTCCATCGCCCTGCACTCGCTCTACAATTATTCCCTCATTTCCCTGGTGAACCGTTGACCATGCTTTATCGTCATTCCAAAAACAGTCCCCTTGCTTCTGCCTCCTCATCCGACCTCTCATGGAACCTCCCCGCCATGCCTCTTCCTTCCCATGCTTTTTACGTTCCTGTTTCCGTCCACACCCTTCTCAAACCTTTGTTGTGCTTCTCGGTGAACTGACATGTTCCGCCTCGAACGCAAGGAATTGAAGGAAACGGTGCAGGACCGAATTTTCTTGGCCAGCGGCATCATCCAGTTCCTCGTCGTTTCCACGCTCCTTTTCATCTACCAGTTCTACTCCTTCGTCAACACGGCCCATATCCCCGTCAGCGTCACGCTGGAAACATACGACGCGAAGCTCGTGCAGAAATTCCAGGAGAGCGGTGTCTCTGTTATTGTGCAGAACGGCTCGCAGCGCACGGTCTACCAAAGCGCGGTTCCCGCTGACCCGCGTTTCCGGGAACGCGTCCGCGCCTCCTTCAACGCCTCCAACGCCTCCGTGTCCACGGACGTGGCCAGCCTCTTCTCGGGATTTGCCCTCGCCCGCATCAAGCAGGCCACGGAAAAGCGCTCGTTCGAGGAAGCCTTGGAGCAAAAAGGTTTCTCGTATTCCGTGGAAGGCATTTCCGGCAACAACGTGCAGTTCCTGAGCCTTGCCTACGGCCTCATCGTGCCCATGGCCATCCTGCTTCCCCCCTTCGTGCTCATGTCCCTTACCGTGCAAGGCATTCTTCTGGAAAGAAAAAAGAAGACGCTGGAACTCCTCTTGGTTAGCCCCCTTTCCGACCTGCAGATCGCCTTCGCCAAAGTGGTTCCATACGCCTTGCTCTGCCTCTTGTTTTCCGCCCTCTGGCTCTTCCTGGTCTCCCGCACTGTTTTCCTCTACAACCTGCCCCTCTTGCTCGTCGTCTCCTTCTTTTTCGGGGCGCTCATGGTATCGTTGAGCGTGTGCATCTCCTCTTTTTCCGCGAGCATCAAGGAAGCCAACGCGTGGTCTTCGCTGGTGGGCATGGCCGTTCCCTTGCTGGTCGTCCTTCCCTATTCTTCCCTGAGTGAGTTCTTTCCACTGGCGGTGATGGCCCGCCTGAGTTCCAGCCCCCTCGCCTGGGACTCCTTGCTTCCTGCTCTCGTGCTGGTTGCCGCCAGCCTCCTCTCGTTCCTGGCCGCCGCCTACAGCATCCGCCACTTGAGACAAACGGCGTCATGAAACCCAACTCGTAAACTGACTTTAACTTCATTCACCTCATCTTCTCCCCTTTTTTCTTCCCCGGCAATAGTATTCTTTTTTATTTGTCTTGATTGTAGGCCTTGCATGGTCAACAAGGGCATCGTGGTCCTCGCGCTCGTGGGGCTCCTCCTGGCAGGCTACCTCGTTTCCCAGTGGCTGCAGTCCACGGGAACCCCCATCCTCCCTCCTGCTTCCAATGCCACGGCCACTCCCACTAACGCCACGGCTTCTCCCACCGCCTCCTCTTCTCCTGAGGCCTCCGTTTCTTTGCAGGCTTCCTCCACTCCTCTTCCATCCGTCTCTCCAACTCCGCCCCCCCTTCCGTTGCCCAACGTTTCCAACATCAACGTCACTGTTAACGGCACGACTGCCAACTTCACGTGGGCTTCCTCGCTTCCCGGCTATTCCGTCCTGGAATACGGAGTAACGAATGCGTTAGGGGAAAAGGCTTCCCTCGAACAGACCAATTCCACGCATTCCCTTTCCCTGCAAAACCTTTCCCCCAAGACCACGTATTACTACAAAGTGGGGGCGTGCGCGCCCCACGGCTGCGGCTACTCCGACCTTCAGTCCTTTACCACCCCCCGCAAGACCTGCGCTTCCGGCATGAGCTATTTTGACGAAAAAGACTTCTGCATGGACCGGTACGAGGCCGCCGTAGACGCCATTACCCGTCTTCCGGTTACCGCGAGCGGAAAGTTCCCGTGGATCATTGTCTCTTACGCGGAAGCCTCCCGCGCATGCACTTCCGTCGGCAAGCGCCTCTGCACTTCGGAAGAGTTCACGTTCGCCTGCAACATCGCTGGAAAGAAGGAAGGCCCCATTGGAAGCAGCTGCCAACTCCAAGGCCAGAGCTTCAACAAGACGGGGGAAACCGACTGCACCTCCAAGGAAGGCGTGCACGACCAAATAGGGAACGTCGGGGAATGGGTGTCCGACCTCGCCACGTCCGACACGCCGTATGCGTCGGGCTTCACGGCCACCGACCAGAACCCGCTGACCCTCGGAGCTACCTACGAGTTCCCACGCGCCATGGACGCGAAAACGGAAAAGTTCGGGAACGACTATTATACGAGCCTCGTTTCCTCCTCGTCCTTGATGATCGGCACCGGCGTCTTAAGAGGAGGGGACTATACCTTGGGAGGACAAGCCGGCTGTTTCGCCTTCCAAGTCGGAGTGCCGCTCGACACAAAGACCGACAAAATCGGGTTCCGCTGCTGCTCGTAAAAAACGCATTTACCCAACCTTCCCTCTTCCTCTTTATTCTCGTCCGCTGGGTTTTCCATATGGACTTGTTTCAAGCGTTATTTCTAGGCGTTTTGCAGGGCTTGACCGAGTGGCTGCCCGTCTCCAGCTCCGCGCACTTGGCCCTCGCCCAACTCGTTCTCGGAATGCGGGTTCCCGTGGCTTTCGACGTGGCCCTGCACTTGGGCACCCTGCTCGCCGTCTTCCTTTACTTCCGCAAGGAAATCTTCCGGCTTTCCAAAGGCTTCCTTTCCTTCAGCCCTCAAAATGAGGGATTCCGCTATGCGCTCCTCATCCTCCTCGCCATGATTCCAACCGCTTTCATCGGCTTCGCGTTCAAATCTTTTTTCGAGCGCATGTTTTACGATGCCGCGCAAATCGGGGTCGCTCTCCTCGTTACCGGCGTTTTTCTCTTCCTTGCCTCGAAAGCAAAAAACCAAAACAAGAAAATAGGCGCTGCCATTTCGGTGGCCGTAGGGA
>SBBD01000058.1 GCA_005239845.1 archaeon
ATGTTGATCCTCGCGTCCGTCTCCGTCTTCTCGATTTCGAGCGCCGCATCCAGCAGCGCGATTTTTGCGTTCTCCAAGCGCTTGGGCATGCCGGGATGCACGACTTCCTTGTCCACCAGCACGCCGTTGATGATCTGCGTTTGCATGACGTCGCCGCCCTGCTTCTTCTCGAGCTTGACGTAGTCCTTGTCCACCTGGATTTTCCCGTCGCGCTTTTCCGCCACTTGCGTGATGGCCTGCACCACGAGTTTCGCGAGTTCATCTTTCGAGTTCCCCACTCCCGTGGACTTGGAGCCCATGCTCACGGAAGCGATTTTTTCCAGCGTAGCCCTATCGTCCAGCTTGACTTCCTCGCTGTTCTTCTTCAGGAATTCGATGGCGGTCGCGGCCGCGGACTTGTAGCCTCCCACGATCGTGTTCGCGTGGATGTTCTGGTCCAAGAGGTCAAGGCTCTTCTTCAAGAGCTCTCCGGCGATGACGACGCTCGTCGTCGTGCCGTCCCCCACCTCCTCGTCCTGCGTCTTCGCGATTTCCACCATCATCTTCGCGGCCGGGTGCTCCACATTGAGCTCTTCGAGGATGGTGGCGCCGTCATTCGTGATGACGACATCGCCCATCTCGTCCACCAGCATCTTGTCCATGCCCCTTGGGCCTAAAGTGGACTTCACGGTCTGCGCCACGGCATACCCTACGGCAATATTCGTGCGCTGCGCGTCCCTCCCCAAAATGCGCTGGGCGCCCTCGGGCAGGATGACTACTTGCTGGTTTCTAAGACTTCCTTCTTGTGCCATGGTTCAACACCTCTATGTAAACGCCAAGCCTGCAACGTCTTCTTCGACTCGTGAAGCTCAACCCTAACCGAATCTTGGGCTCTAAACGGATTGAATGAGGAACGTAAGGCTTCGATGAATTCGCGTCTTTTATTTTAGGGCCGCAGGGCTTAAAAATATTTTTATCCGCAGGCACGGGCTTTATATTTGGGTTTTTCCTCTTCCGGTCATGCGCCGTTCCCGGTCTTCACCCCGACTTTTCGATATCCCCTCCCCTCCCCCGTTCCGTACGTGCATGCCTTTCCTTCGAAGCCCTCTCCTCTTTTTCCTCTTGTTTGCTTCCTTGCTTCTGGCGGGCTGCACTTCCCGCTATTACACGAACCCGTTCGCCTCCCCCGTGCAAGTTCATTCTCCTACCGCGGGAACGCTTCAGGTTTCCGTGGGCGGCATGCTGCACGGCAACGTGGAACGCCTCGTCATCACCGTCGGAGAAGTGGAAGTCCTCCAGGGAAGCAAGTGGCTGCTCGTCTCCAAGCAAGCCAAAGAGTTCGACGTGAAGGCCATACGGGAAACCCCGCCCCTGTTGTTTTCCACCCAACTGAACCCCGGCACATTCTCTAAGATTCGGTTCAAACTGAAAGGCGCGAAAGCGTACTATTCCGTGGTTCCTTCTACCTGCAGCCGCCTGCCTTCTGCGGGAGAAACCAACGCGTGTGCCGCCAAGCTGCAAGAGCAAAAACTTTCCGTGCCCAGCACAAAAATCGAGGTGCCGCACGACTTCAGCGTCCAAACCAACGCCACGACCGAAATCGTGCTGGACTTCAACCAGTCGAGCGTGCGCCTGAAGGACACCAAGTATGCCTTTACGCCGTCCCTTCGCGCGCTCACTCCTGCGCAGTACCAGTTGCGGTTCTACAACCCGTACTGCGGGGACGGCTACTGCCAGCGCGTCACCTGCACGGGGGAAGGCTGTCCTCCCCTTGAAAACGAGCAGACGTGCCCCAAGGACTGTGCCAGCTGAAGCTACGTCTACCTTCCCTCCTCTAGTCTTGAAAGAAAATAGTCCACCAGTTTTTTGTAGCTGCTTCCACTATCCTCCAGTCCCGATCCAAACATGCGCCGGTCTTTGAAAAACACGACGGTGGGGAAACCGTGCCGGGCAAACGCTTCTTTTAAAGCCGCATGTTCCGGCGTGGGGTATACGGTTCTCTTTCTTTCGCCTTCCTGCACCCGTTCTTCAGAAAGACTGATTCTGGCCACGGTCACGCCCGCTTGTTCCAGTCGTTCTGCATGCTCTTCGAAATGCGGGCGCAATTTCTGGCAGTCCCCGCACCATTTTGCCGAAAATTTCACGACCAGGGGCTTTCCAGACGCAATCAGCCTTCTTAATTCTTCGGGAGTCGCAAGTTCTCGTACAGGCATTGTGGTCTCCCTTCTTCATCCTACGCCCAACGCTTCTTTCCAGTCAGTTCACTTTCAAGAATATTTCCCCGAACAACAGGTCCTGCCACGCCAGCATCTTGTCCTCCTGCACCAGGTGAAGCACCGGCAAGAGGTTGTAGGACACGAGTTCCGAGAAGGCTTCCCCGTGGCCGTTGAAGCTTTTCACCAGCCTGCTGAAAAGCACGATGTCTTCCTTGTCTTTCAGCTCCTGGGCGCGGAAGTACACTTTCTGCATGAGTTCGTTCATGGTTTCCTTCGGCAGTTGCACGTAGATGGGCTGCGGCCTTTCCGGGCGCGGGATTTCTCGCGGCCCTTGCTTCAGCACGTCATCCACGGCCTCCATGAGTTCTTGCAGCGTCACGATGCGCACGCGGGCGTTGTTCGCATTATAGGCTAGTTCCGGAATGGCCTCGTCCTGCAATGGAATAAGGCCGTCCTCGGTTACCGGTTCAGGCTCTTCCAAACGCAAGGCTTGCGCCTTGTAGTGCAGCAGCAACGCCGATGCTAAAATGACGTTGGCGGGCAGGCGCAAGTCCAAAGCCTCCATTTTCCTGACTTGCTTCAAGTACGCGTCCGCCACTTTCGTCAAGTCGATTTCCCACGGGTTCATCTGTTCGCTCTGGATGGCCTCCAGCAGCACTTCGCGCCAGCTCGGCTCCTTCACGAACTGCATCAAGTCCAACTGGCGGAAATCCCTTACGGCCTGCTCGGCAACAGCTTCTTCGTTTTCTTCACTGGCCTTTCCCGCAGCCGCTTCCTTGCTTCGTCCAAGACGTGCTTCGCCGAGAATAGCCTTCTTGTGCTGCGCCTTCATTTTGCATCTCCGAAGATGGGTTTATTCGGGAATTATACGAATTTCAAGCCCCTATTTAACCGTTTCTGTTTTCTGAGCTAAAACCCGCGTTTTTTCCTTCCCGCAGTTTTTTTTTGTCTAACCTTCATTTCCTGCCTGCCTCTCAGCTTTCTCCAAGTACGCCTTTCCCCTTTCCGCGCGTTCCTTCAAGTGCCGCTGGAATTCCTCGAACTCCTCTCCCTTCAAGAGCTTCTGCATGTAAAAATTCGTGTACTGCTGGGACATGCTGCTCGCGTCCAGCATGAGGTTCTGTATCTCTTCCGTCTTCAGCTTCAGCTCCTTGGGCTCCAGTACCTCGATGCCCACGGGCGCGTACTTGAGGCACAAGGAGACGGCGCGGCTCAAGCTGGAGAACAAGACCTTGACTTCCGTGAACGTGGAATACTCTTTCGCCAACGGTTTTCCCGCTGCTCCGGGCACTATTTCCTCCTTTCCAACCGTTTTCCCTTCCTCCGCTTTGTCTTCCCCAGGCGCTCCTCCGACCCGAGTTTCTCCTTCTCCCGTTTTTTCCGCTACCCCTTCCGACGCAGGAACTTCTTTTTCCAACACTTCCTCTACTTCGCCCCTGCAATAAATGACGCCGGGCTCTTTCGTCACGCGGCTCACGAGGTCGATGAGCGCGCCCTGGATGACTTCCTTGTCTTTTCCGTAGGCATCGAAGTGCAGCAGCGCCAGGATGGCTCCCTTCTTTCCTGCCTCTGCAAACAACCGTTCCAGCTCCTGTTCCGAGTACTGCTTTTCAGCCTTCTTGTCGCCTGTTGTGGAGTCGGCCATAGTGAGTTTAGGTTCAATACGTTTTAAAACTCGAGGAACCCCCTTCTCTATTCGCAGCCTTTCCTTTCAGCATCCTCCGTATTTTTTCAACGACGCGGCGGGGGCTCTTCTTGAGGTAGCGCGCCAGCTTCTTTGCGTCGTACCGCTTCCTGAATTCTTTTACAACCTCCATGGAAACGGGCTGCCGGAAGTAGGCGAGGTCGATAAGGGTTTTTTCCACGTCGGAAACAGGGACCCAGAACTCCCCCTGCTTTATGGTCTCGAAGCCGAAAAACATTTTTCTGTTGATTCTTCTCACGACGTAGTTGCCTCCCTCGAGCGAGCGCAATCCGCTGCGCGCCTTCCTCGGCGTAATTACTGTCGGATTGGTTTCCTGTTCCCACAATCCGCGGATGGAAAGCGCCTCCTGGCAGCCGTAGTAGAACGGCCTAAAGGCAAAGCCCACGACCTGCAGGTCGTCGTAAAACGAGTAAACTCCCTTGCCAATCCTGAACAGCTTCTTTTTTTTGAGGAGGCCGTGCATCAACAGGTTGAGGTATGCTCTGCTTATCCCCCCCAACGCCTTTTGGGCGTCCGCTATGGTGAACGCCGGCTGTTTCGAGAACGCCTCGGCCAGCTTTTGCGGATAGGTCATGCAAACCTCCCCCTCAAATACGCGAGCATTTGCTGAAACGACGGCACTGCCCCCGAATACACGATGGACTTCAGGTTCTCCTCGTCCAGTGGCTCTGGGCAATTTTTTAGCATTCGCCGGATGGCTTCCTTTGCCTCCGTCTCCCCGTCCAACTTACCAGCCAAAAAATAGACATCGTAAACATCCCGGATGAGCTTTCGGGAAAGGTACGCGCTCGCTTTTTCCACAATCAAAGCTTCCAGGGGCAGAACGAACACGACCATGGAAGAGCCATCCACTTTTTCGTAGGGCATCGCCATTGCAGCAGGGGCTTTGGAGACGTTGACTTCCACGCGTACTTCCGTCTCAGGGCCGGAGACCTTGCAGAACACTAGGTTTGCGGTCTTCTTGAATTTTTGGAGCCGCAAGCCTCGCGAAGACAAAACGGAGCGCAACCG
>SBBD01000086.1 GCA_005239845.1 archaeon
ATATTGCCGAACACAATAAGCATTGCAAGGTGATTGGTTTTGGTTAAGAAGAAGGGCAAGAAGAAAAAGAGACGATAGATTTTGGCTCTGAAGGGGGCGTAAGCCCCCCTTTTCTTTATACTCAATTAAAAAAACGGATTTTTTTATTGTGTTTTTTCTTTCAACCCCCATCCTTTGCTGTGAAAAAAAAAGCCTTCGACAAGCGGAAGAAAAAAAACTACTTCACAGGTAGCCCCGAGAGCTTGAAATACGACTGCAGGGGTGCAGGCCCCCATTCTTCCCCCAACAAGAAAGACGCGCCGGGCGTGCGCTGGCTCTCGTTCAAAGGCCCGGGGGTTTCGAAGGCGCCTAATTCAAAGGACCCCGAAGTGCTTTGCACGACGAACCAGTATTTTCCTGGCTGCAGGCGCGTGGGAACGTCCAGCGAGACGCGAAAAGGCTGAAGGGAAGAGGGAAGGACGACGAGGCCGCGCTGCGCTTTCACCTCTATCGTGCTGGACACGTTCCCGTACAAGTTCGCGGGCCGTATCTGGAAGGAAAAGTCCCCGCTAGGACGGTCCTCGAGCTTCCGCGCGTACACTTCCACGCTTTTTACTTCTATGGGATTAGCAACGTAGAAGGCGCGCGCGTAGTGCAGGTCCCGATCCACGGAAACAGGGCGTACTTCCTGCGAGGGAAAGAAGCCCAGAGGCGAGACGTTCAAAACCAGCGCTCGTCCGTCGTTGGAAACGTCTTGAGGCTGCAGGGAGGAAATCGTGGCGGTGACGTTGCGGGGGCCGTCCACGTCTGCCAGCCAGGAAAACTCGGCTTGGGTTTGCTCAGGAAAGCGCAGTGTGGCGAGACCCAGGAACTTTTTGCCGTCGTGCAACGTCACGTTAACCGAATCAATGGATTCAAAGCCCTTGCACGTGCCCCGGGAATACCGCAACGGAAAAACCAAGCGGTAGCGCTGGGAGAGCTGCATGTCGGATGGGAGTTCGGGGCCTGCAAACGAGACGTCCGCTTTCGTGCAGGAAGGAGAAACAGCGGAAGACGATTTTTTCTTCCAGGCGTAGTACGAGCCGACGTCTCCGGCAAGGTCGCGGAGCGTGTACAACGTTTCAAGCTCGGGGTCGCGGGAATCCGCAAAAACGGGGAGTCCTGCCAGCGTGCCGTTCAGGCGCGTGAGTTCGGGGAAGCCGGGGACGGCGCGGCGCGTGTTCTCGTAAGAGGCGTCGCCATAGGCTCCTTCCAAGGGAAGCGGCTGGAGGGAAGAGGTGGCAGAAGGCGAAGGGGAAGGAGTGCTGGGCGGCGCACCGAGGCATCCAAGCAAGAGGAACGCAAGCAAAAGGAAGCCGAGAAGCCTTGGGGAAGGCAAACGCAATCCAGCAAACTCGGGAAAGGGCATGCAAGGCAGGAGCCATGGCGGAAATAAAAGGGTTGTGCTCTCGAACCATGCGCCTACAGGACATGCAAAGACAGGAAAAGGAGGAAGGAACACGCGGGCCTGAGACGTAAAGGTAACGCGTTGAAAAGCAGCAAAAAGAAAGAGAGTTTAGGAGAAAAAGAGGAAAGTGGGGGGTTTAGAAAAACCAAAAAAAATCAGGAAAAGAAAAAATAAAAAATAAAGAAAGGGGGTTTTAGCCCCTTACGGCGTCGCGGTTGTCCGCCAGCCAGCTCACGAGAGCGGTGGCGGCCGTCTGCGTGTCGGCAGCCGTGTAACCGGCTACGACCACTTTCGAGCCCATGACCTTGACGACGGCATCCGATCCTTGAGAGATCGCGATTCCCGTGCGTTGGGTCAGCGAGTTCGCGGCAGGCCCTCCTACGAGGACGAGGCTGTCCGTGGCCGAAGCGGCGGGGTCGTTGTCGAAGAGCACCATGGGTCCCGACAATTCCGTCACGACGGCGGCGTTCGCCACGCTGGGCCTGAGGCTGTCCGTGCCGGAAAGGCCCGGGGCAACTCCCGTGTCTTCTTCAGCGACGGCGGCATCGGCCATGATCTCCTTGACCTTGACGGAATAGCCTCCGCCAATGTCCTTCGAGTCGCCTTCCGCCAGCGTGTAGTCCGCCTCGTTCGCCGAAGCGCTCACTCCAGCAGCCGTCAACGTGTACTTGGCGTGGGCAATCGTCATCGGGTAGTTGAAGCTCACCGAAGAGGACGAGATGCTATTGAACACGCCTCCGCGGCGGCTCGTGTAGCCCGGGTCAAATTGCCCAAGGCTCATCGTGGCGTTCGTTGCGGTGAATGGGTTCAAGTCGTCGTAGCCGATCTTGTCCACCGTCGTGCTGGCCATCGAGTTCACGAGTTGGCGCAGGTTTCCATCGTACTGGATGTTCCAGTGGAAGTTGTTGTTTCCATGGCCTGCAGCCGTTCCGTTCGCATCCTCCGTGATCTCGGGCAGGATGAAGACGGTGTGGTTGTTGCCCGTGGTTGTATTTCCACCCGCACCCGATGCTCCTTGGAAGGAGAAGTTGGCCGTGATGTTCGCGGTTTCCGTCGCACTGTAGTAGTACGACAGACCCGTTCCGTTCAGAAACACGTAGGCCCCGCTCGATGTGCTCTGGTTGCTGATGTAGACGTTGGCGTTCTCATCGTAGTAGAACGCCTGTCCCTTCGAAATGGCGACGGAACTGTTCGTAGTGGACAAGAGCACGTAGACCGTGGCGACATTCTTGGCCAACTGGAAGGCGTTGCTCCTCCCGGAAGTGATGGACATGAAGTCTCCCCTGGCCGTGTGCTGCCATGTGCCGTTGTTGAAGGCCAACGACAAGTCCTTCTGCACCGTGAAGGTCAGCGAGTCGGTCGCCGGCGTTTCCAAGCCGAGGAAGTTGAACTTGTACCCCGGAATGCCCTTGATCATGTCGATGGACGTTCCGGCAGCCAAGTCTTGGTTCATGGGGCTTTTGTAGGTCTGGTCGATGTCATTGTAGACTTGAATCTTGGAAATGGCGTCCGAACTGCCTACGACTCCGGAAACGATGATGGTTCTCCAGCCCTTGCTTCCGCCGACCGCTCCGCTGATTTCCTGGTTGTTAGTCAAGTCCAACTTGTTAGAGAACAAGCTGACGTCCGCATAGGCTTCCTTGGCGAAAGCGCCCGGGAAGGCCTTGTTGACCTTGACCACAAGGTTGTTGGCTTCCGAAATCGTCGTTGAACCCGATCCTTCGTCCACGGTGATCTGCTTGATCACGTTGCCGTCCTTGTCAGCCACGGTGAACGAGACGCGGGGCAGCGAAGTGCCTCCTGTTCCATAACCGAATCCGGACAAGTCCACCAGCGTGATGGTGTAGCCGTCAGGCGTGGTTGCAGAGTCTCCGACGCGCATAATTTCCTTGTGCTGGATTTCCTTTCCAAGAACGACTTGCGAGACATAGCCGGCCGCGTTGGAAGTATAGTCCATGAGGGTCCACTTGTCTCCCAAGAACGTGATGCGCACGTTGTTCTTGCTGACCTTGTTCGACTCCGCGCAGTTGGTCGAGTTTTTGCTCGTATCCAAGCAGAGCGGGATGGGGTCAGCAAAGATGGCTTCGTAGGCCGTCTTGGAGTCCTTGGCCATCAACTTCTTGGCGTTCGTGTCGTATTGGGTGTTGGCGTACAGGTAGATTTTCTGCTCTTCCTTTGATGTGGTTCCCGTCTTCCCATGGAAGTCAATCTTGCCATCACTTGCCAAGTCCTTGTGGGGAGCCAGCACGGCTGTCAAGTCTTTGGTAACGACTTTCGGGCCCGTCGTAGAACCAAAGGACGTGTTCGTCAAGCCGCTGAAGCTCGTTGTAAGGGAGCGGGTCGTGTCCGGGTTGTAGTCCAAGCGGTCATTGACATAGGTAGTCATGCTGAAGGCAGAGGCCGGGTTGACGCCGGGCGTGGTGACGGTCAATACGACTTGCTTGTTGGTCAAGTCGCACGAACCAGCAGCTCCACCCGCACCGCACGAGAGCTGGTCGATGCCCAGCACCGTAACGGGTTGGTCATTGTAAGCCAGGTTTCCCAGCATTGCAGCGATGTTACCCGCAGCAACGGCATCGGAAGCCGCAGCTCCACTTCCTACGACGACTTTGACGTTGGGCTCTCCGTTCGTGAAGAACGGGAACGAGCTCAAGCCAGAGCTGTCGACTTGCACTGCTCCTGCGAGGGCGGCACCTACCAGCGCCAAGCCCGCTGCAGAGGCAGCGACTTTCTTTACGTTGAGACTTCTCACGCGTCTCACCTCGATACTTTTTGGGCCGCGCTTCCCTGCGGCAAGAGGGTCCACAAGTGCGGGAGGCACCCGTGCTGCAACGCTCCAGGATTCCACCCAGCAAGCGGTTGCACAATCAAGACAACGCCTGCTCGGCATGCACAGTGCAGAACCGCTTTTCCTACGGCTCGATATTAAAGCCGGAGGGAGTGGGTTCCCGTCACATTGCGTAGCAGATGGCTGAAAGCCCCTATTTAAGCTTTTCCTTTGCCGCCTGTCAATTGACGAAAACCATTAAGCAAGGAGACGTAAAAAACGCCTTTTTTAGCTCTGAAAACCCTGATTTAAAAAATGACGAAGTTGCCAGGCGGATAGGTAAAAACCCATGTTTTCGAATTTTCGTCTTTTGACGGAGAACTATGGGCGGGAAAGCTTAAAAACAATATTGAACGATGCACGTGATGCACTTTAAGCGATTTTTTTACAGAAATAAAAATCAGGAAAGCAACCCACTAAAATAGACATAAATCCAATAGGATGCGCAAATATGGAACAAACCATGTATGGATAAAAGACTGAAAGACACAACGAATTAGTGCGTCACGTGATGCATTATTTTTTGAAGTCGAACGTGTCCTTCAACACTTTGAGGTCTCTTAATAGCGACGTAGCGTGCGCGCGAAGGGAAGTAAAGGAGTCGGCAATAATAGTGTACCGGAGGGCGCCTTGTTTTCGTGGAACGGTTTTTACTTGCAGGGATGCTTTCTTGTCTTTTTTTGAATGCACGACGCGAAGGGCTTGGCGCGCCTGTTTGGCATCCTTGAACTCAATCTCGAAAAGGACTTGCATGGCAATAAGCCTTGGAAGCGCTTTTAGCTAGGAAGCGGAAGGGGGGTACTGGTGGGCGGAGGGCCTTCCGTGACCAGGATGGGCGTCGTATTCAAGGAGCCGATGACGTTGTTGGACGTCACATCCACCTGGTTTTCCGCGCTCCCGAAGAGCTGCACGCGGGCTACGGAGAACACGAGGGCGACGAACAACAACGCGGCCCCCACGAGGAACACGTATTCAATGGAAGATTGGGCTTTCATGGCTTTTTTCTCACTCCACGCCTTGTTTTATGCGTTTACGCTCTTTCGGAATGAACTTTTTTACTTCAATGGCTTTTTTAGGTTAGGCTGCTTTTCTTTTTACTTCGATGTCTTCCTTGCACTTGGGGCAAGCGTACACGAACTTGTCTGCAAAAGGCTTGACTTTGGGGCTGCAGTTGGCGCATAATCCCGTTCCGCAGTACGGACAGAAGATAATGCGCGCGTTCTTGGCATGGCACGTGGGACACCCCATTTCCTTTTCCGCCTGCATCTTGACGAACTCGATGCTGGACTCTTTCTTTTCGGACATTTCCCGCAGCTGCTGGAAGAGTGCGGAAGAGGGAGGGGCGGTGGGCTCGACGGCTTTCTTGGAATCCAGCAAGTCGCTCACGGAAATGGCGGAAGCCGTGGCTTCCTTGGGGGGCGCGTTGAAGGACAGCTTGTTCTGCAGGCCTTCTTCGCGTTGCGCGCTCTTGAGTTCGCTGTATACGTCTTGCACCAACACGTCAAAGTTTTCTTTTTCCGTCGCTTGCTTTGGGGCGATGACGCTCACGTCCTGCTGGCGGCCTTCCGCAGACATCAAGTACCTGCGCTTGACCATGTCGGGTTTTTGCTCGGGTTTCTGAAGGTCGCTGGGCTTCAGCACGTCGGTGACGAACTCGTCTTCTTCCGGGGAAGGCTGTGGCGTCGCAGACAGTTCAGCGATCTTGCGCGGGCCCCTATACGTCATAATCACAGGGGTTTCTTGCGGCGCCTGGGCCTCTGCGGATTTCGGGGATTCTTTTTCTTTCAGTTCTGGACGAGCATCTGCTTCGGAGGCTTCGCTTTCCGAGGGTTCCGTGATGTCCTTGAGCTGGCCCTTGGCGGAAAGGGGACGCGGCCGTTCTTCTTTGGAGGGTTTTATCACGAGGACTTCCGGCGTGGCGATTTCCTCTCCTTCCTGCATGGGCGCATAAGAGACTTCTTCTTTCTCTTGGCGGCTTTCCTCCACGACTTTCGTGATGGCCGCCAAATACCCTTTCGGTTCTTCGGGGAGAGGTTGAGCCGGAGGCTTTTCTTGGGGTTTGGGGA
>SBBD01000135.1 GCA_005239845.1 archaeon
CTTTCTGCGCGGTTTCTTTTGCATCAGCCATTCTAATCACCAAATATATATAGTTGAACTAATATATAAATATATTGATTGAAACTACGCTACATTTATACTATTGAATAATCGGAGTTTATTGGAAGCGGCTAGAATATCAATTGGAATCTTGTTCTCGAAGCTTTCATGGATTAGAACGACGATGTTGTGGCATAGCACCTTCACCAAAGCCTCGTTGACTTGCGCTGGCTCATTCTTGGAGAATAGCTTGCCGTCAAACTTGCGTTTCAGCATGTTAAACGTGGCTTCCTTCAACTTTTCACTTATTTCTTGGTGAGACGCCTTACCAACGCTCAATAAGCAAAACATTTGTTTTCAAGGCACGTTTGTAGAGAGCATCTGTTTTTTCCAGATCTTTTGAAAGATACTCTTTTAGTTTATCCATGTTATTTTCGCTGCACCATTTAGCCACCATGCTTCCATCTTCCTCTGCTTTTTCTCCTCCAATCAATTCGGAAAGTTCCTTCAACGTTCCCCGAACGCGGCCGGAACGATACGCGGAGAGTTTTTGTCGAAGGTCAATAACGAGTTTGATGGTAAAAGGAGAAATGACTACGTCATTTATGAAACTGCGAGTTGTAATAAAAGGAAGGTCGTAGTCCAAGATGTTAAAACCGACTACCTTTACGCTGGGGTCCCCTTTCTTAATCGTCTTCCACGCAAGCCAAAAGTCATCCAGTATTTTTTTCTCGCTTTCATCCATGAATATTTGGTTACGGTCATCATGCCGTATTCCAATAGCGACAATCTTGGAGTCAATCGGATTCATGAGTTTATTCTTTTCAGCTTCTGAAAGCTCAAAGTATCCCTCCATCTCGATAGGACATGTTTCCACATCAACGATAAAGTAGTCTCCATCCATGAATCCGTTAGGCCCGATATCGAATAAAAACATGTGCCAGCCTCGTTTCTGGTTACGCCGCTTAAACTGCATCACGTGAAACACTTAACAAGCCATGCGCCCAGCCAGTATAATTTTGATTTTATGATGAGCCCACCAAATTAAAAGTCAGCTCGGCTTATACGGGCAAAGCCGTTGGGATGGGCTTTGCATTTGAGTGGAAATGAGGCTACGAAAAATTATTATACTTGTATAACTTTTTTTTTATTTATGGAAACGTTTGTGGCGAAAGTGAGGAAGTGGGGCAACTCAAAGGGCGTGATCCTGCCGGCAAGGATAACGGTGGCTGTTGGGGAAGACGTGCTGCTGAACGTGCAGCGCACGGCAGGCGTGACGAAAGTGAAAGACGCCTTCGGCAAGGTTAGAGCCAAGAGCAATACGGCCTCGTCTCTGAGGGAAATCGACGAGGAATTCAGGTCCAAGTTCGACTGAAAGGCGGTTTCATGCACTTTTTTGACTCCTATGCCCTCATCGAGATTTTAAGAGGAAGCCCTTCCTACCGCACGTATTCGGATGCCCCCCTTGTCACGACGGCGCTCAACCTGTGCGAGACCTACTATTTTTTCCTGAGGGAAGGAAAGGGCCCCGAATTCATGGCGTTTTACCAAAAAGCCTCTTTCGAGCTCTTGCAAGTAACGGCAGATGCGGCTCTGGAAGCGGCCCGTTTTCGGCATGCGCGCCGCAAGCAAAACTTCAGCTATGCGGACTCCGTGTCCTATGCGGTTGCCCGTTCCAAGGGCCTTACGTTCGTTACGGGAGACAAGGAGTTCAAGGGCTTGGAAGGCGTGGAGTGGGTTCCGTGAATTAGCTCTAAAGCATGAGCCAAATCCCTATAGCCATGGGAACCAGTGCCATAATGACTGCAAGGCTTTTCGGGCGGCTCGTGATGCGCTCGCTTCCTAAAAGCATGTAGTCCAACGCCAAGTGCTGGCTGGCTCCCCTGAAAAACCAGCCCTTGCAGCTCGCAGGGCTTCCCACGAGCTTTCCTGCTCTCGTAATGGAAAAGAACAAGTCCCCCAAGAACGGCAGCCAGCTCTTGTAGTCAATATACAGCAAGCCGCTCTTGTCCTGCAGCATGAAGTCCTCCGAAAACACGTACCCCGGCACTCCCCTTCCAACCAGCGTGCCTTCCAACGCAGAAGGTTTTCCGCGCACGGGGGAAGCATAAGGGTCGCCCATGAGTTCATCCACGCTCGTTTTTTGTGCCTCGCCTCCCGGATACTTGTAGAATGCGAGGACCAGCAAGCCAACTCCCGCCCCCAAGAGCGGAGCTGCCAAGAACAGCTTGCCATTACTATCATTCGCCATGCCAAGCGCCCCAATTATGCTTAAAATAGCAAAAAAAATCCACAGCTTCGAAACCGTCCAGTCCACCACGAATTCCTTCAAGTGCCTGGCCTTGTCGAACGGAAAGCGCCTTACCGCTTCCATGTCGAAAATGGGCTTGCTTTCGCGTTCCAGCAAGGCGCGGATGCGTTTTCCTGTCAGAGGATGCGAAGAAGAAATCTCGAGCCAGAACGCCCACCAGTTGTTCAAATCGTACACCATGGCCCTCTCGACGGCGCTCGTGTCCTTGTTGTCCACGTAGTCCGCTCCCGTCAAGCCAAAGGTCTTCGAGAACTTGTGGTCGTAGATGCCGAGCGTGCGCGTGCCCTCCATGAGCTCCTTCGTCTTCTCCGAGTCCTTGGAAGCGACGATTCCATACGCGATTTTCACGAGCGCGGAAGCCAACGGGTTTCCTGAGCCCATTTTTTCTTTTGCATACTCGTCCGCCCAGTATTCGCGCGCCCGGCTCAAGTACAGCAAAACATAGGTGCCAATGTAGTAGAAAAGCAGGGAAACGGCGCCGACGAGCGGCAAGGGGTTTCGGCGCCCGCGCATGCGCACGAACGTCCTTCCAACCGTGTATAGCACCGTCAGAATATACGCCGCAAGCGTCATCACAATGAAATCGCGGTGCACGATGTGCCCCAACTCGTGCGCTGCAACCGCTCGGCGCTCTTCCTTGTCCAAATACGCGAAGATGCCTTGCGTGAGCACCATGCGCGCGTTCCAGTGGTCTGAACCATACGTGAATGCTTGGGGGTTATTGTCGTCAATGAACCCGATTTTCGGGAAGCTGATTTTCTCTTTTTCGCATGTTTCTTTCAAGAACGCCGCAAGCCTTTCGTCCTTGTTCTGCAGCTCCTCAAACGAAAGCCAGCGCAGCTTGTAGAACCACTGGTAAAGAAGGTCGCTGATCCACGGGCTAATACGCCAGGAAACGACGAACAAAAGAGCTTCGAGGACAAGAAGGCCGCCCAAACCGAAGGCATCGTACAAGTCCCCGAACCAGAAGACGAGCGCGGAAATGATGAACAAGAACGTGCCCAGCAAGCCCAACGCGAGCAGCGAACCGAACGCGACGCGGACCATACGTGCTTTTTCACCTACTTCCTTTATAAATTTCTGCGCTCTGCCTTTTCCACCTATTTTCCGACGTAACCCCTTCCTGTTTTTCTGTTCATTTACTGGTGTCCTGCATGTTTGAAAACTTTCTGACGGCGTTCGCCAGCCTGTTCGTCATCATGAACCCCTTTTCCAGCCTGCTCCCTTTCCTCCTGCTCACGAGAGACCTCGCTCCAGAAGAACGAAGAAAGAGCGCCAACTTGGCCGCCTTGGTGGCAGGCGGGCTGGCAATCGTTTTCCTGTTCATAGGCCCTCCCCTGCTTGCCCTCATGGGGCTTTCCCTTTCCTCGTTCAAAATCGCGGGAGGCATCGTGTTGTCGCTTTTAGGCTTGCAGACCGTCCTAGGATTCAGGTTCGGCAACGGCGACGAGGAGAAGCAGGCGGTAGCCGTGCTCATTGGCACGCCTTACTTGACGGGTCCCGGCGTGCTTACGAGCGTGGTCATCGAAAGCGCCGAGTTCGGGGCGCTCGTCGCGTTTTTAGCCATCCTCGCCTCCGTTTTCGCGAGCTGGCTCATTTTGCGCGCCGGGAACCGCATGGCCAAGTTTCTTGGAAGACAGTTCTTGCTCGTGCTCGTAAAGATCATGGGGCTGCTGCTGGTGGCGAGGGGCGTGCAGTTCGTGCTTCAGGGCGTGCACGCTTCCTCCCTCTAATTCATTCGCCTTTTTCGGTAGGTTTATAGGCTGCCCTGGCTAATCTCTTTCGAGCAAGAGATGGACTGGGGGTTCTTGAAGCCGCTCGGCTTTATCGTCATCTACATTTCGCTTGCCGTCGCCATCCGCTCCATCCTCAAGAAAGTCTTCCCGTTGGCGGCCAACTGGGGGTTTCTGCTTTTGCTCGTCGTAGGCTTTTCGCTCTTGTACTACGCGTACTACGATGCGTTCTACCTCGCCCAGGAAATCTTGTGGCCTTCGTGGATTGAAGGGGAAAAAACGAAGGAATCCGACCTGATCGGGCCGTACCTGCAGCCCCTACTCTATGTCGCTGCTTTCATTTTTCTTTCGAGCGCCTGGCTCGTGTTCGAACAGCAAAAGGGCATCAATTTGGAGTACGCTTCCTCGCTTCTCTTCGGCCTGCTCTTCCTCGGCGCCGCCATTTCCGTCACGTACCTCGACGACGTAGCAGAAGAATGAAGTCGCGGGGATTCCTTTTTTTCTCTCGTTCTTATGACTAGCACGCTTGCCATGCTCCTTATTTTTTTCTTTTCTTTTTTTTCGCGCTGTTTAAAAGCATCTCCGGCCATTAGCGCTTCATGCGGCCTCAAGCGCAAGGCGCCCTCATCGTAACGTTTGTCCTGCTGGCGATTTTCCTCCTCACGCTCTATACGGCTCCTCGTTCTCTGACCGGGTATTTGTCGTTGCCCGTCGCTCCCTCGCCCGGCTTTCCAGCACTAAAGGCGATCGTTTCCCCTACTCCCGTGCCTGAACTTCCCGAAGAGCTTCCCGAGGCGTTTCCCGAACTCCAAACCCTCTTCAAGAAACGCGCAACCGATTTTGGTGCCGCTTCCTTTTCGCAGAAGGCAGGCGCGTTGAAAAAGCTTGAGGAAGTAGCGGAAAAGCGTTTGCAGAAGCTGGAGGAGCTCGCCGAAAAAGACCCAGCGCTTGCCGTGGCCTCCGCGCTTTCCGAGGACGAGCTTTCCCTGCTCCCTCCTTCCGTGCAAGCCCTTTCCGAGAAACGCCTGAAGCGCCAGAAGGCAAGGCTGGCGCTGGTTCACGTGGACGATTTTGAAAATCCGGAAAACAGTTTTTTCGACCCTCACTTGGAAATCAACGGGGGCCTCGTGCGCTTGCGCATGCCCGAGCCGCCCGCTCTTTCCCTTGCAGGAGCGGAAGTGGAGGTGACGGGCGTGCACGTCGGCGGCATTTTAGCCGTGGGAGACGCTGGTGAAGGCTTTTCCGCTGCCGGCGCTCCCGCCATTCCTCTAAATGAAAACGTGGGTTTGCAGACGACGGCCATCATCGTCCTGAACTACGTGGACGGTGCCGTGACCGTGCCTCTTTCCACGATCAACGACACGCTCTTCCGCCAAGTGAATAATTACTACGTGGAAAACTCGTATAAGAAAACGAGTTTTACGGGGAGGGTGTTCGGGCCTTACCTCGTCAGCAAGCCCAAGCACTGCGGCTATTTCGGCTCCACGGATGCCATTGCGGACGCCATTGCCTCCGCAAACGCGGACATCAACTTCAACGACTACAAGCGCTACCAGATCGTCTCCGCAGGCTGTACGGGAGGCTGGGGGTTCGTGGGCAAAATCAACCGCACGACTCCCGATGGAACCATCCGCGCGTCGTGGTCCGTGGTTTCCGGCCTTTCCGGCTACTTCACCTTGTTCGCTTCCAGCCACGAAATGGGCCACAACCTGGGCGCCTACCACGCCAACTTGCTGGAGTGCGGGGAATCCATGCAACCCGGAAGCTTTCCTTTCGAGAACTGCACGTCGTACGAATACGATGACTTGTTGGACGTCATGGGCGGAAGAGGCTATACCTATCATATGAACGCCATTCACAAGGACGCCATCGGCTGGTTTGAGCCGTCGAACGTCGCCAATGCTTCCACGGGCGCGTACACGCTTCTTCCTTACGAGGTCCCTTCCTCTGGCCTGTTGGCCCTCCGCATCCCCATTCCCGGAAAAAGCTATTATTATACGTTGGAGTACCGCCAGCCTCTCGGCTTTGATTCAGGGGGCCTGGGGGCGTTGAACGGCGTCCTCTTGCACTACGGCCCGCAATTCGTTTCAGGAGGAGGCGGGGGAGGAGACACGCACCTAATCAACGTGGGTTATTCCAAGCCCTACTCCTCGAATTCCATGCGGTACCAGAACATGTTGCTGAAGCCCGGCGATTCCTTCTCTGATGAGAACGGCATTGAAGTCAAGTTCGTTGGCGCGGACGCTTCGGGTGCGAACGTCCTCATCCGTCGGAACAGTTACATCTACCCTTCCTTTGAAACCATTCATTCTTCTGACCCTTCTTCTCCACTTCCCATTTCCGGCTCCATTCTCGCAAACAACTTCACCAACTATGTTTTGGAGTGGAGGAAAGGCTACAAGCTGGAGGCGGCCTCTGCTTGGAGTACACAAGGCATTTCTCTCGCGAACGGAGGCCTTACTCCCATTATCGACGGCATTTTAGGGTCGTGGGGCGCCGCAAGCTTGCTGGAAGACGGCAACTTTTACACGGTACGCTTGACGAGCCACTCGGCTTCCGGAACAACTACGGATGTCAAAAGCTTCTTCTACGACTCCCGCTTGTCTGAAGGGATGCAGCGCTCGGGCTTTGCCTCGGACAACGCCCTCTTTTCCCAGAGCAGCGTTCCCGTTATAGCCGACGTAAACAATGACGGCTTTGAAGAAGTGGTGACGGTGGACGGCGCTTCTTCCAGCCTTGCCGGCTACCTGGCCGCCGTCCAACACGACGGTTCCCTGCTTCCCGGCTTTCCCATTCCCGGCTATTTCTATGCCCCTTCCGTTGCCGACTTGGATGGCGATGATTTGAAGGAAATCGTCGTGCAAAACTCGACTTCTCTCGTGGTTTTTTCCTCCAACGGGACGCGGCTTTCCAGTGTCGCCGTCAGCAACTCGCGTTTGGTTCCCGTGCTTGCCGACGTAGACAACGACGGCTTCAAGGAAATTATTTACTCCGACCACAAGGTGCTTGCCGTCTACCCCCGTTCCTTGGTTCCATTGCCGGGGTGGCCCAAATCGTTGAGCAGTTCCTCCATAGGCATCGAAGCGCCTCCTTCCGTTGCGGATGTCGATGGCAACGGCGTCCCCAACATTTTGGTCAACGTCTTCAACGCCTCGAAGTACGGCACGTCCACGCTCTACGTCTTCGAACCCAACGGCCTCCTGCTGGCGGGCTGGCCCAAAACCGTTTCCGGAATCTATTATTTCGGGTCGGATTTCGGGGGGCATTCCCCGGTCCCAGCGGACTTAAACGGTGACGGCAAGCCTGAAATCCTCTTGAGCACGAACGACAAGGTGTACGCGTGGAAGGCTGATGGAACTCGGGTTCCGGGCTGGCCGGTTTCCACGGCCTTCAACTACTCGAATCCGTTAATCGTGGGAGACTTGGATGGCGATGCTTCTCCTGAAATCGTGCTTTCCAAGAAGACGGGTTCCGGAAACTACTTGCTGTATGCGTGGAACGCGGACGGCACTCCGCTTTCCGGCTGGCCCGTGTCCATTTCGGGTTTTGGCCACGTTGGCGACGTCGGAATTCCCGTCATTGCTTCCCTTGGAGGCCAAGGCGCCGTGTTCGCCATGAAAAAGAAAGGCTCTTTTGTTCCCTTGCACACTCGCTCCCTGTTTGAAGTCTACGGGTTCAACAAGAACGGCCAGCCCCTTGCCGGCTTTCCCCGTTATGTTCCGGGAAAGTTCGACCGCGCCCCTCCCTCGCTTGCCGTAGCCGACCTGAACAAGGACGGCAGTGCAGAACTCATTGTAGTGAGCAGCACTGCCTTGCGTTCCCTGGATTTGGGCTTGCCTCTCTCTTCCTCCGAATGGGCGCAGTACCAACAAAACGCGGCGCATACGGGGGCGTGGAATGCGTCTCCTATTGTCCCAACCCCTTCTCCCACTCCGTCGCCCACGCCTTCTCCAACTCCCACGAGCACCCCTACTCCTTCTCCGACGCCTTCTCCAAGTGTGACTCCCTCGCCTACACCCACGTCTACTCCTTCCCCTACACCTAGCCCATCTGCTACTCCTACTTCTCCTCCGACTCCCACTCCAACCCCTACTCCCACAAGTTCGCCTACCCCCTCTCCTACTCCTTCCCCTAGCCCTACTAGTA
>SBBD01000123.1 GCA_005239845.1 archaeon
AGTAAAAACGGTCGAAGAGCGGAAGGTCCCGCTGGCGCAAGTTGGAAACGTCTACAATGCGGATGCCTCGCTCTTGCATCCGACGGCGAACCTCCGCACGTGCTTCCTCTTCCTGCCGCCGGAGCGAACCCACACGCGTCTCTTCCGGGCGCTTCCGGAGCCCGGCACGGAACGAAGCCGGTAGGCGCGGTGCCTCCACTCCACGGAATTGCGCGGCCATTTCCATCTCACCAGCAACAACGATTACGCCGCAGGACGCTTTTAAATGTGCCGAAAATTCGCCACAAGAAAAAGGTTGAAGGCAAACAAATAAGAACAACGGAATCGTGGGCTATGCATATTCTCTTGAAAGGTAAAGCGGAATGGCCTTCCTGTACTCCATCTTCGACATTTTCGGTTTCTTGAGCGAAATGCATTTCGTTTTGCAGGTCATCGTGTTCGCCTACATCTTGTACTGGCTGTACATCAACTTCCGCGAAAACCAGATCCTGTTCGGCTTGAGCAGCATCATCGCCGCCTATTTCGTCATCCTGAACCCCATTACGACGACCACGCTCGTCGTCTTGTTCGTGGCGTTCGCGGTCATGGGCATGCACCTGCAGATGCTCATCCAGTTCGGCGTCTATCCCTTGTTCCGGTTTTTCGGCATGGAACTCGAGCACCCCGAGATGGCGGAACAGCAGCAGATGCAGGCCATCGAGAAGAAGCTCATGGAAGGCAAGGAACTCTCGCACGACGAAGTGAAGTTCCTCGAAAAGTCGCAGCAGCGGCAAATGGAGTACCAGAAACACGTTCAACAGTATATGAGGCCGAGCGCATGAACTACCTCCTTGCGGCGAATATTTGGGAAACGCTGGGCTACCTGTGGTGGCTTTGGCTTTTCATCGTAGCCTATTTCTTCTACAATTGGGCGCGCGAGCACTTGGCCTTCTCCCCGCTCCTGACGCTGGCCGTGGCAGCCATCCTCATCTACTACCTGGTCATCGAGTACCCGCTGGTGGGCTCCATGACCCTTTTAGGATGGACTTTAATATCCTCCGGCATCCTTTACTTGTTGCCCATGGTATTGCCGTTCCTGAAACCCAGAAAATGAGAAGGTGGTGGCATGAAAAAGCTAGGAAACTTTTTGCGGACGTACACGGCAGCGCACCAGACCCGCGCTTCCTGGTACCACCTGCAGTGGAGGGTCTTCGCCGCCCTCATGTCCGCTGCAGCCATTGGAATCATCTACAACTACTTGACGTGGAAGTACGCGTTCTACTTGCCCGAATTCGGAGCGTTTCTGGGCGAGCGCTTCTTCTACTTCTTCATGCTCGGCGTGCTTTTTGGCATCGTGGCCTTGGCCGCGGTCTTTGAAGGCGAGTTCATCCTCGGAGTAAGAAGGGTAGCGAACGAAATCGAGCACGAAGCGCACCAGGAACTCGACAAAGGCAAGAAAAAGAGAAGGCGGGGATAGCCGCCTCTTCCCCTGAAATTCGACCCTCTGTCCCTCCCTAGCCCTACCCATTTATTAAGGAAAGAAAGCCCACTCTTCTCACCTTAAACTTTCACCCTATTTCAGGATGGAAAGGAGGAGATGCCCGCATGGCCGTACAGTTCGAAGTGGAGGGAGAGCAGATCGTCGTCAACGACCTCATTTCCGTGCAGGCGCTCGACAAGGGCTTTTTTGGAACTGCCTACCAAGGACGCAAAACCAAGCTCGAGCTCATGCCCGAGGAAGCCCTCTACCTCATGGATGTTCGGAACGCCGTCTGCTTGAAAAACGGAAAAGCCATTTCGTTCAACCAACTGGCGCGCCACTACCTCAAACGCAAGAAGTTCCTTGCCCGCTATTACGGCTACAAGGACTGGCGGGACCGCGGCATCATCGCCCGCAGCGTAGTGGAAGCCCAGGGAAGCTATGGGAGAAGCCCCGTCGTCAAGTACCCTTCCAAAGAAATCGAATATTCCAAAGTGAAGGCAAAAGCGCTCTTTTTTGCAGACGACTTGATGGCCGTAATTGACGAGGAAGAGGAAGGCCTCCGCCTGTATGAGTCCCACTGGTTCGGGCAGTACGGCACGTACAAGGCGAAAAAGAACGGCCGTTACTTGAAGCTCGATGCGTACGAAACGCTTTTCCTGATGAAACACTCGGGGATGAAGGCGAACGTCGGCGAGAAGGCGCTGGTGGCGGCCTGCAGAAAAAGACGGAAAGACTTTCTTGCCTTATACGAGGTTTACGAGGACTGGAGGCTGCGCGCGTTCGTGCTGAAAACAGGCTTCAAGTTCGGCACGCACTTTCGCTTGTACTTCCCGGGAGCCTCGCCGGCGCTCGCGAACGAGGAGTGGATGCACAGCAAGCACGTCATCCACGTGTTTCCTCGGGAGAGCAAGATGCTGATCAGCGAGTGGGCGCGCGCCATCCGCGTGGCGCACGGAGTGAAGAAGACGTTCATTTTGGCGATTCCTGGAGTGAAGAAGGAGCACGCCGCGGAAGTCGATTTTCTTTTGTACCACCGCAAGAAGGGCGGCTTGATCGAGAACCCGAAAGAAGACGCTCCGAAGTACGCCATGCTTGCTTTAAGCGAGGAGGAGGAAATCGGGGGAGAGGAACTCGCGCAGGCTATTGAGCAAAGCAAGAAGCAGGGCCTCGATTTGATGCTGGCCATCTGCGACCGCGAAACGTCCGTCACCTATTATCGAGTCAAGCGCATCGAACTCCCAAAAAGCAAATACGAATATTACGAAATTGAATGGAGACAGCCCTAATTGAGGGGGAGCGCCCAGCGA
>SBBD01000155.1 GCA_005239845.1 archaeon
TACCACGCTTTGTTTCATGCCGGCCAGCACGATTTCCACCATGACCACCGTTTTCAAATTGGGTGCATGCTTCAGTTCCATTTTGTACATTTTAATCACTAAAATTTATTTATTCATATTTAATAGTTACTATTTAATATATGAACTTTTCGTTGGCGTTTTTCGATAATCTAAACCTTTTTAATGAAGGGTTGCGTTTCGTTGTCCATGGCCTTGGCGGTGCTGCAGCGCTTGCAGGCAAAAGACTATTTGACGCTGGCGAATGCCGCGGCAGGACTCATTGCTATCATTTCCGCGCTCCTGGCGTTCACGCTCGCCCCCTTCTTTTTCATTCTCGCCGCCGTGTTCTTCGACTTCATGGACGGCAAAATCGCTCGCAAGACGAGGAAGGCGGACGATTTCGGCAAACAGTTGGATTCGTTGGCTGACGTGGTCTCTTTTGCCGTGGCTCCGGCGGTTCTCGTCATCGTTTTCAGCTTCCATGACGCCATTGCCGTGCTGGCAGGCATTATCTACGTATGTGCGGGTTTGCTCCGCTTGGCCTCTTACAATTTGCAGAAAGAGCAAGGAGTCTATTTCGGCCTTCCCATTCCATTGGCGGCCCTGTTCGTGGCGCTCGTCTTCTACGCCTCTTATTATTCTTTCGTGCCCTCCTATTTCAGTTGGCTCGCGTTGTTGACAGCAAGCGTTTTGATGCTTTCCCGGTTTCCATTGAAAAAACTTTGACCGTGAACCGCACATGAATCGAATCAAGTCGGGCATCCCGGGGCTGGACGACCTCATCGAGGGAGGGTTCCCGGAAGGCTCCAGCATCCTGCTTTCCGGTGGCCCGGGAAGCGGAAAAAGCATTTTTTGCCTGCAGTACCTATACAACGGCGCGAAACTGTACGGCGAGCCCGGCATTTACGTGACGCTCGAGGAAGGCCCGCACAACTTGTGGTGGAACATGCAGCGCTTCAAATGGGACCTGCTTCCTTTGGAGAAACAGAACATGCTCAAGATCTACAAGTTCGAACCTAATCTGGACATGAAGGACGACATCGAGGGACAGACCAAGCGCATTTTGGACAAGGCGAAGGAACTCAACCCCAAGCGGCTGGTCATCGACAGCATCACCGCCTTTTCGTTCTGGATTGACGAGGTGCCCAAGATCCGGTACGCGCTCTACGTGCTCATGGAGGAGCTGCGCAAGCTCAACGTGACCACCATCCTGACGGCGGAAACTTCTGGCAAGAAGGACCGCATGTCCCGCTTTGGAGTTGAAGAGTTCTTGACGGATGGCGTCATCCAGCTCTACTTCTTTCCCCCCCACCGCTCGCTTTTCGTAAGAAAAATGAGGGGCACGAACAACGACAAGAGCGTGAGGCCGTTCAATATTGACGAGAATGGTGTTGCCGTGGACCCACGCTCGGAAGTCTTGTGGGAGAGCCTGCACTAGCCCATCGTTTTTCATTTTGTTTTTCACACGGTTTAAAAACGTTCTCGGGGTTAAGGCTATCCGCCTGATGGTAATAGGAGTGTTTTCATGGCTGACGAACCGCATCACGCGCACGAGTCTCACGAACCTTTTCACGAGCCGCATCCCGAGCACGGCGCCCACGAATCTGGAGGCCACTCCGGCGAACACGGGCAACCGGCTTCCCACGAATCTCACGGCCATCACGGCGGACACGAACATGCTGCCCACGAAGCTCACGGACACGAGCCGACGCACCATGCCGAACACGCCGCCCACCACGAGCACCCTGCAGCGCACTCCGGCCATGACGGAAACGGGGCTTCCAGCGATGGCGCGTACGCGATTGCCGCCAGCTTCATCATTTCTGCCGTACTGCTTTCCGCCGTCATATTGTATGCATTCGGCAACCTCAACACGTCCATCCAGCAAATCAATTCCGGCCTCTTGGAAGTCAAATTGGCCGCCGCTGCACGCGGGGTTCCAACGGGAGCTGCTTTGGCTCCCACGCCTTCTCCCCTGGTCCCTTCCGCAAACGCGCCGGACGTGGCAGGGTTTCCCGCGAAAGGCAAGGCGGACGCGCCCGTGACCATCGTGGAGTACAGCGACTTCGAGTGCCCGTTCTGCCAGCGTTTCTACGACGACACGCTTCCCTCCATTCTCTCGAACTACGTGGATTCGGGGAAGGCCAAGATTTATTTCAAGCAATTCCCGCTCGAGCAGCTGCACCCGCTGGCCTTGAAGGCGGCCGAGGCTTCCGAGTGCGCGAGGGACCAGAACAAGTTCTGGGAATACCACGACAAGCTCTTTACGACCAAGCAATTGGATGCAACGAGCCTGAAAAAGCACGCTTCTGATTTGGGCTTGAACACGGTCACGTTCACCTCGTGTTTGGATGGAGGACAGAAGACGGCTGTCGTGA
The DNA here is from genome assembly GCA_005239845.1 of archaeon. Lineage (GTDB taxonomy): Archaea > Micrarchaeota > Micrarchaeia > Norongarragalinales > SBBD01 > SBBD01. The sequence goes on from SBBD01000155.1 coordinate 2,379, forward strand.
AAGCCCAACAGGCGGAAGGGGCGCGTCTGGGAGTCGGAGGGACGCCGACGTTCTTCATCAACGGGAAGATGGTGGTGGGAGCGCTGCCGTTCTCCGAATTCCAAAGAGAAATCGAGGTGGCATTGGCAGCCTAATTCTTTTTTTGTTTTTTTGCTTCCCTTTCCTCATCCTCATACCTTTTAAGCCAGGATGCTTCCTAATGACTGTCATGGCCGCTCTTCGTCCTCTTCTGCAAAAGCCGGCCAAAACCCTGGTGGAAGCGTTGTTCCTCGTCCTTTCCTCCTGGCCCTACCGCCTCCTTTTTCTCGCGTCTTCCCTGGTTTTCGCGTACGCAATGCTGGTCTTCACCTCTTTGCCGGGGCAGTCGTTCTCGAGCTGGTGGTTCAGCGTATCGGACGCCACCAAGTTTTTTGTCCCCGTCGCCGCCCTGCTCTTGGGACTCACGACGGCAACTCAAGCGTACGTTTGGCGGCACGTGCAAGCGGGAAGCCTGTACCAAGCCAAGCACACGGGCGTCTCGTTGGCCGCCTTCCTTTCTGCCGTCGTCTCCACGGCGTGCTGTTCTCCCTTTATTTTCACGTTCATCGGGCTCGCGGGCTTTGCATCCTTCCTGGCCGCTTACCAAACGCAGTTCATCTTGCTGGCCCTCCTTTTGCTCGTGGTTTCCCTTTATTATTCCGCGAAAGTGCTTTCCTGCGAGGACTGCCGCGTGAAGCTGGACGCGCGCTTGAAGTGAAGGCCTTCAACCCATTATTTTTAAACTCGGGTTGCCTCTTATTTTCCACCGGTGGTATTATGCCGAAGACCCGCAACGTAATCGTCTACTCGACGCAAAGCTGTCCCTACTGCAAGATGGCCAAACAATTTTTGAAGCAGAACGACGTGCCTTACACTGAAA
>SBBD01000149.1 GCA_005239845.1 archaeon
GAATCATCCCACATTCCACCCGTTTGTTCGCACGTCTTCTTTTTCCATTCCGTGCTCGGCACTCCGAGGTTGCACGCTCTCTCGTTCTTGATGAAATAGCCTTCGCCGGGCTTCAGCACTTGCACCCTTTCCCACTTTCTCGCCGCCACGTTGTACTTCCACAGGTTGCTGGAAAGCTGACATGCCCCGGACACTTTCGAGAACTCCGTATTTTTGGCAGGGGCGCCCAGCGTGTCCCATCCTTTCTGCAGGCTCCAGCCCTCGCCCGAAGAAAGCATTTGCTCGTCTAATTCATGCGTGCCCTCGAACGTCATCTCGCACGCGGAAGAAACTTTCACCCAGTACGCTTTACCTCCTACAAATCCGCCCATTGGGTAGATTTTTTCGGACAGTTTGTTGGTCTGTTCCACATACTTTTTGTTTTTCTCGTCGTAGGCAAACACTTTTGCGCCCTCCCATCCGCAGGTGTTTTCCTTCAAGTTTGCGGGCATGGAATCGTAGCAAGGCCCGCCGATGCACTCCACTTCTCCCGCTTCATTATAGACGCAAGGAGCGCCTGGGCAAAGCCCTTGTTGATAATTGCCCACAGGCACGGAGACCAAGTTCCATCCGGCCTTTAACTGCAATGTAAACTCCTTCTTTTCGTTTGGAGTAGGAGGCAGCTCGTCCCTCTTGTATTGCAGTCCCATTCCTGCGCAGACGAGATTGTACTGCCCTCGTGCGTTCTTTTTCACTTGCACGCGCACCTTTTCCCCTATAGCGTCCTCAGTCAACTGAGGAAAGTCCTCCACAAAAGGCCCCGAAGGCCCTCCGGGCAAGTAGAGCACGAACGTCACTTGATACATCAATGGGCGAGGGCCATCGTCCCATTGCTCCTTCTCCCAGGAAAGGTCCTTCAACGTGACTTTGGTCTGATAATCCGCCGTGTACTCGATGTTTGAAATGGTGCCCGTGACCACGACGTCCGCCCGCTGCGTGCGGTAATTGTCATTCTGACATTCCTGTACCAGCAAGGCCTGCGCGGAAGAAACGAATGCGCCCGCCAAAACCATTGCCGCAAGAAACACAACCTGCTTTGCATCGATCATTGCCTCGTCACCTACTCCTTGGTTTTCTCAACTTCTTTTTCAGCAATACTCTTGCCTGATGGTGTACGTCAGGGTCTGCGAGCCCTTCGAGGGAACATCGAGGATCCACAACGCATGCCTCGAGTCCTCCTTCGTGTGCGGGTGCGACTCGCGGAGCACTTCCCATTCGCCATACAGCGCGTTGCTGAACACCTGCACCTTGATGTTGCTGTCCTTGTGGTTCCTCACATCCACGGAATAACTTGCTTCTCGGACACAGCTCGTGATCGTCTTGTAGTCCGTCTGTTTTTGTTCCGCAATCACGTCGAACGCGTTGCCGATGAACAAGCGGACTTTCTCGTCTTCCGGCGTGTGGTCGATTTGGTCCTCGCCCAAGAACTGCAGTTGTCCCTCGGAGTCCGCCTTGTAGACGCGCACCTTGCCTTTCGGAAGCGGCAACCCGAGGCCTTTTTCCTTCTTGTTTTCGAACTGGAGCTTTACTCTCACCTTCGTGCTCTTGTCCGGCTCGAACACGAACTGCTTCAGGACGGGAACGCCGCTGGCTTCCATCAACGCAATCTGCTTGTCCTCGTTGTCCTTTAATGTGGCAGGCCTTTGTAGCGTGTACAAGTGGTATTCGAACAAGCCTTCCTGCGTGAACTGTTGGGGTGCAGGGGCCCCCGCAACCTCGGCCCTCATCAAATCGTAGGCGTACTTCGCTTGCTGGGGCCTCACCAAATTAATGTCCCCTGCCACCAGCTTGAGCTTGGCATCTTTGAACGTCGCTCCAGCATGGTTCTGCAATGAAACCCATCCTTGGACGTCCATCCTGGAATCGTCCGCGTTGGCCACGGCAACGTAGTCCGCGTGCCAATTCAATCCGGAAGCGAGATAGCTGACTTGGAAGACGTGGTCTCCTGCTTTTTGGCTCTGCAGGAGCCACTCGATGGTCGGAACGGTAATCAAGCCCTCTGGAAGCGAGGGATACATGATGCGGTCATACGAGCCCAACGATACCAGCCCGTTACTGGTCTGGAGCACGAGTCCGCTGACGGCGCTCAAGAGTTTTCCTGAAATGGTCTCGTTGCCGCTCTTCACGGAAATGCTTTTGTCAATATACTTTTCCAGCAGTTTCTGCTGGCTCACCAAGTCGTACTGGTAGTTCTGTTCCAGCACCTGCGTTCCCGCATCCGTCAAGTCCTTGAAGTGCAGGGAAGTGGAATCAATGTATTGCGCCGTGCCTTTCATGCTGAACGCGGTAAGCCCTTGCGGGAAAAGCGCCTTTCGGGTCTCCTTGATGAGGGCGAGGCCATCATTGATGTTGAAGCTTCTTAGCTGCCGGGCGCCTCCATAATAATAGTCTGGCTGGGATTGTTCCACTTGGTACACGGTGAGTTCCACGGCTTCCGGTGCTTCCGAAGAGCTCGGCGAGGCCTCTTGCTGCAGGCTCAACGGCTGTTCGATCCTCACGACGCTTTCACGGGGAGAGAAATACAGGAATGCGCCCACCACTAAAACCAATGCGACGATTCCCACCCATTTCATTTCCACGACAACCACCTTTCCCGATGTTTACTTCCGCCATCCTTTTCCTTCCATTCCCTGCCTTCCTTTCCTACTTTCTATTATCTGTTGAATAGCTTTCGGCCCGGGTTTATTAAACACTTGTTTTTTTGTTAAGTGGCCGGTTTAGTTTGCAGTTGGTAGGCGGAATAGTTGCTGCTGTCAATTATTTTTTTGCCCACTCCGTTTTCTAAACTATGGTCTTTTTTTTGCAATAAAAGTAAGCTCGGCTGATAGTTCTTAACCAATTCCTTAAGCGCCTCCGTATTGTTCTGTTCGAAGTAGCCGTACATACTTTGTGCTCTTTGGTTGCCGTCCTCGAGTTCCTCCAAGTAGGGCCCTCCTACGACCTTCTTTTTAGCAAACCACGGCACGAGGTAGCTCTGCTCAAAACGGGTTAGCACCACGCTTCCTTCCGCGCCTTCCATCCTCGAAATCACGTGCTCCTCTTGCAGGGAATATGGGGGGACACGGTATAAGACGTTGGCCGTCAAAATGACGGCTCCGAAGACGAAAATCCAGGGAACAAAACGGGGCTCGGCAGCCAGTACATGGGCCGCAAGAATGGCTAGTAGCGGTGCCAGGAACACATATTGCCGGTAGGGTAATGGAGCCAAGAGGGAAGTGGCAAGAAAAGCTAAAAGCAAGGCAAGCAGCGCTGGAGATACGTTTTTCTTTACCATGACGTGTTTTGCCCCGCCCAACACTCCCAACGCCACGGCAAAAAATCCGAGAACTTCAAACAAGCCGGCAGGGAACAGGAAGGGATTCTGGAACCCGAAGGCTTCTCTTGGAGCCCGCAGGAAATAGGCGGCTCCTGCCGCCGCTCCCGTCTTGAAAAATTCGACGGCGTGTCTAGTTAACACGGAGAGAAAGAACAACGTTGCCAAAGCGAATGCCGCGCTCCGAAAATGCACGAAGACGAGGGCCAGCAACAGTCCTCCTGAAAGCGCCCACCGTTTCTCGAGGAAGGCGTGAAACGCCAGCAGGAAGAAGGCGAGGCCGAGGCTTTCCGAGATGGGGTAGGCCATGCGGTAGAACGCCCACGGAACCAATAGGAAGACAAAGGAAGCCAGCAAGGCCTTGTTCGAGTCTTCCGTAACTTTCCTGGCGAGCACGTACATTCCCAGTAAAAGCAACACGGTAAAAACGTAACTGAGCAGCAAGGAAATGTTTTCTAAAGAATAGGGCACGAGGTTGGTAAGCGTAACGAGCAAAATGGCAAACAAGGGAGGATAGTTGCTTTCTTCTGCACCCGCATTCAGGTTCTGCAAGGGCAGCCGTTGTTCTTGCTCCAGTAACTCTGCTTGCCTCCAGGAAACGAGGAGGTCGCGGTGCAACGGCCTTTCATAATAGGCGTGCGCCAGGAAAACGGTCAAGAGCGCAAACGCGACGAGGAGCTCCAGAGGGCGCATATGCCCCTAACCGTTTCAACCTTTTTTAAGGTGCTTCCAGAAGGGGGGGCATGCCAAGCATCTGGGATCCTCCGCGTTCCATGCCCTCTTCTTTTTGCACCTTTTTTAAATGCCTACGAGCTAACCGCTACCGTTAATTCGGCGTTATGCTAGTCTATGCGTCCCGTAAAATTCAAGGAGAATTCCCGTGAACAAAGAACTCTGGAAGCGCTACATCCTGCTCATCTTCGTAGTCGTATCCTCGCTTTTTTCGATTGCCTACATGACGTTTTTGACCCTGACCGTTTTTCAGGACCCCGTTGAGCTCACGCTGAGCTATCTGTTCGTTGCCCTTGTCGTGTTCGCTGGCATCTTCAACGTCGTGGGCGCTTCCTACTACTTCAACTCCTACTTCCAGAAGGATGCGCCGCCCCAAAAACCGGTTTCCAGACGGCCGTCGGTTGCCCTCGTCGTGGCTTCCTACAACGAAGACCCTGCCGTCGTCCGGAAAGCCCTCGCCTCCCTCCAAAAAATGGACTATCCCAAAAAGTTGCTGAAGCTCTACTTGCTGGACGATTCCAACGATTCTGCCACCATCCTCCGATTGCGTAAAATCTGTAACGCGTTGGGCGTCGTTTTCCTCCATCGCGACTCAAGGACGAATTTCAAGGCCGGTGCGCTCAACGAGTTCCTGAAGCACACCCGCGAAGAGTACTTTGCCTTGTTCGATGCGGATGAAGAGTTGGCGGATCCGCAGTTCCTGAACGACCTGCTTCCTTTCTTTGCCGCCGACTCCAAGCTGGTGTCCATACAGACCATCAAGCGCTCGCGTCCTTCCAGAACGTTTGCTTCAGCGGTGGATGAGACGTACGCATTCTTCTACCGTTTCATCCAGCCGTTGCGCAGCAGGGACAAGGCAGCCATGTTCCAAGGCTCTGCAGGCTTGCTGCGCACGTCCCACGTCAAGGCCGCTGGGGGATTCCCTCCTTCACTCACGGAAGACACGGCCATGTCCTTCCAAGCAGACCTCCGGGGCTTTCACGCCATCTTCGTGCCCAAGACGTACGTGCTGGGGAAGCCCATCGAAAAGTTCAGCTCGTTTCTCGTACAGCAAAACCGCTATTCCTATGGAAATGCGGCCCTCGTGAAGGACTACGCGAAAAACTTCGCAAGGCTTTCCTCGCGCAAGCGCATGCACTATTTTACGCAGGTGTTCGGCCTGCAATACATTTCCGCGGTCTACGTCTTCTTCGCCATCCTGACCGTTCTCTTTTCCCTTTTGGGCATCAGCCGCCTCATTTTTTCCGGGGAGGCGTTCTGGCAGTTCGCCCCCCGCCTGCAGTTCTCTGACTTGCTCCCCATGCTGATGACGTTGGCCAGTTTCCTCATCGTCGCCAACTTTTTCTTCTCGCGTTTCCGCGTCGGCGCCGTGGGATACTTCCTCAACTTCGCGGTGGCGCTGGTGCGCATGCGCGCCATTCTGAACGCCATGTTCGGCAGGAAGGCTTTCTTTGTTTCTGTAGGAGACAGCGCGCAAGGAAAACGCTCTTGGCCCAAGGCCGTACGCTTGACGCTCCGGGAGACTTCGTTTGCGGTAGCCTTGCTGTTGTTTGCCGTCTCCTCCTTCCTGCACGCGGATTTGGTGAGCGGGCTGTGGCTTTCCTACTATTCCCTCCTGTTCTTTTCCGCCCCCGTTTTCGCCTATATTCAAGGGTAGTTGCATGGACTGGAAGCCTGTTGTTCTGACCGGTCTTCTTTTATTGCTTTTCTTTCTCCTGCCCCTTTTCCAGAGCATCCTGGGCGGTTTCATTCACGTTCTTACGGAAGGCAATTCCCCCATCAAACAAGCCGGCTTCCTGTTCTTTCTCTTTCTTTTCTTTGGACTCAAAGTTTTCCTCCCAAAGCCCATACTCTCCTTTTTCGCTTCCAAAAGAACCATTTTCGAAAACCTGCTCCTTCTTGTCATCAGTGCCGGGTTCTTTGCCAGCTTGGCCGTGCAGGTGTATACGCAAAGTGCACTGGGCGGCAATTCCTCCAGCTATGTCTCCCTCGTCACGGATTGCGGTCCTTCTGTTTGCTGGGAAGCCTCCTACTTCCAGCACACCCACCTGATGAAGTCAGGTATCTACTTCCTTGAGAAAAACGTCGGCGCTTTAATTCCTGCGGATGCCGACAACGGGAAGCCCGTTTATGAAATGCTTTCCTATCTGGGCATTGCGGATTTTGCCGGCCTGCTTTCTCTCGTTCTCCTCGGCCTAATTTTTCTTTTCACATTCGCCGCTTCGCTGGCTGAAAAGGACGACAAAAAAAGCGTTTGGCTGTTCCTTGCCGGCCTGCTTTCCTTGTTCGCCATTCTTGATGGGGGCTTCTTTTCGCTTACAGGAATAGCCGCCTTTTCCCTCCTGTTGCTCACCTACACGCAAGATGTCCGCCTTCACCCTCGTCTTGATCGTTTCAGGCCTCTCCTTATTCTATTGGTCGTTCTGTTTTTCTCGTGGCTCCCCTTTTTGTTTCTGCAGACGCAGCTCTACTTCAGGGAATGGTTCGTCGCGCCCCTCTTTTTGTGCACGCTGTACTGGTTCTTCCAGCAAAAAACGAGTAAGAACAACAAGCGCCTGTTCACCTGGTCCGCTTTGCTGCTCGTCGTTTCCTTGTTTTTCGTGGCTTCCGATACGCTGCGGCACGGTTTCGGGGAAGAGATCCAAGGGAGGTTTTTAGTTTACGGCCTTCCTTCTGATGCTATTGAACCGCAAATTACCTCTGCATCCCATTCCCTTCTCCACGCCAGGTATGGTTGGTACGCCTTGCTGGAGAAAAACACTTCCTTCAATACGAACCAAATGGAGGAAACCTTTCGGAAAGATCTCAATCCCCGTGGCTACCTGTTAGTTGAAGGAGCACAAAAACAAGTCCGCAACATTGAAATTTCCATCGTTTGGCTTTCCCCTCCCGTTTCCCTTCAGGACACGGCTTCCTACGCCATTTCTTCACAGTTCGAGTTTGGCTCTTTAAGTCTTCTCAAGGGAAAAAGCACGCTCAGTGGCCCTCAACTTGCGTTGGAATTGGGAAGCTCGATTTACCCCAAATACGGCAAGGCCATCGTAATAACTAACGTTATCTGATGCTTTCTTTTCGACAAGGTCAGAAACTAGGGGGGGTCGCGCGCCTTATTTTTCGTGTTTCATTCAGCTTCCCGCCAGCACTCGCAGCTTGTCGGGGTCGCGCTTGATTTCCTTCACTAAATCCGAAGGCCCGATGACCGTCATCTCTATTCTTCCGCCCAGCAATTGGATGAGACGCGACCGCACGCCCGCTGGCTCTTCCCCGAAAGAGGAAATCTCGATGCCGGGAAAGCTGCGCGAAACGTTTTCCATGGTCATCTTGAACAGCGAGCGTTCCTCTTGCCGCGTCAAGCCCTTCTCCAGCACGAGAATTTTCTTTTTCTTGACCTCGCTCAAGATGTACTTCAGCTTTTCAAGCTCGTTCATTCCGTTCAGAACGCGCGCCGCCACAAACTCGAGCTGCACCTTCATTCAAATCATCTGGAGAGTTTTGCCAACGCTTCGTACAAGTGGTTGATGTTCTGCCCCGTCAGCGCGGAAAGCCCTACTACCGTGTGTTGCGGGAAGGCGTCCTTGACTTTTTCCGGGTGCGCTTTCTTGCTGTCCACCTTGTTCGCCACGATGATGACGGGAATCTTTCGTGCTTCCAGGTTGCCTAGAATCGTGATGTTGACTTGCGTAAAGGGGTCCTGCGTGGAATCGATTACAACGAGTGCCGCGTCCACGTTCTCCAGCCACTTGATGGCCTCGATGACTCCCTTCGTGGCTTCCTTGGCGCGCTTCAGGGACTCGTCCTTCGTCAAGCCATAGGCGGAAAAGTCCCTGTAATCGACTTTCGTGGCGATGCCGGGCATGTCCAGCAGGTTCATTTCAAGCTCTCTTCCCTTCGAGCGGACGATGACGTGCTCCTTCTTCTGCACTTCCCTCGTCTCGTGAGGAATTTCGCTGACCTTGCCCACGGGCTCGCCCAGCCAGTCCATGGAAATGCGGTTGGCCAAGCTCGTCTTCCCGGCATTAGGCGCGCCATAAAATCCGAGCCTAACGACTTTGCGCTTCCAGAACAGCCTCTTCAACCAGTCAATAAATCGTGCGAAGGCCATGGGGGGTTCACAGGGGGGTAATGGTTTGCTAACGTTTCCTCGCTTTTTAAAACCTGTGGATGGTTTGTCCCCAAAGCACTATCTATTTGCTTCCGCTCCCCCCCATTTCCTAGAATACGTGGGCTACGAACCCCTTGATTTTTTTTATTTCCTGCAAAAGCTCCTTTTCCTCCTCGCTCAACGCCCGAGCATACTTTTCCTCCAAGAGCCTGACCTCCTCCCTTCCAATATCCGAATACAGGACCATTTTTTCCCGCACTTGTCTTCCGAAGTAGGGTCCTTCCACCGCAATGGCCACAGCATCCCCTCGCTTGGCTTCGTCCACCGCCTCCTTCTCCTTCTGCACAGACTTGACTTCCCCGATGCCCTGTCCCTCTTCCGTCATGAGTTTCGTCCCTTTCCGAATCCTCCCCGCCTGCACTTCCACACCGAAAATGCAGGGATTGCTTACGCGGAAACAGTGGTTTTCCAGAATCAAGAGCTTGGCAGGCAAGGGGAGCCTGATGAAGGCTTGCTTTCGGTCGGCATCCCGCATTTCTTCCCTCCAGTTCTTGTAGTTTTCCACCAAATCATAAATGATTTTTTCCTCGAAGAGCTTGACGTGCTCGATTTCCGCCTCCTTCCTCGCTTCTTCGTCCACGGGCGTCTGGAACGCGAGCACCACTCCCAGAAACGGCTCCTGTTTCTTTACGCTGGCCGCTTCCAACACCTCCTTCTTCAGCACTTTCCCGATGGCCGCCTTTCTCACGGGCACTTTTTCCCCTTTCAGCAGCCTCACGATGGCCTCCAGGCTCCCTAACGCATCGGCCTTTACCAGCACGCCGTTTTCGGTTTTCTCGAACTCGATTTCCTGCACTTCCTTCTTCAGTTCTTCCTCGGCCTCCCGAACGTTGCCTTCCTCCACGGCAAACAAGGACGACCCTGCAACGGCCTGTTCCGCACCATCGCACACCACTTTCACTCCGGCTGCCGCGTGCACCTCCTTGACTCCCGAAAACTTTTGCCGCGGGTCCCGCATCTCGTCCAAGGGCTTGGGTCTCAGCAGGGCCTTCACGCGCGACCGCGTCACTTTCCCTTCCAAAGTGGAAAAAACGATTTCGTCCCCTTGCCTCAGCACGCCTTCATACACGACGGCGTCCAGCGCCGTGCCCACGCCCTTTTCTTCCTTGACTTCGAGGATGCTCGCCTTCGCTTTTCCTTGCGTGCTCTTCAACTGTTGTTCCAGAAACTTTTGCGCCAAGCCCGAAACAAACATGAGCAGTTCCGGCA
>SBBD01000071.1 GCA_005239845.1 archaeon
AAGCGTGGTAAGCATAGCGGAACTCAAACGCTTGCTGCCCAGGCAAGTGAACCACAATACGCTCATGGTGATTTTGGAATACTTGGAGGCCAGCAATAAAATTGCGGTTTCACTGAAAGGCATCTCTTGGATTCAGAACGCCAACTTGAACTTGAAGCGCGCCATTTCGCGGGGGCTGGAACTGTGAACAAGCGCGTACGCGTCATTCTTTCGCCGGAAGCGGAAGAAGTCTACAAACACTTGAATGCGCAAGCGGCTTCTTCAAAGCTAGAAAGAAGCATCTTGAACGCTGTGAACAAGAAAGATTAGCGATATTGTTTACTTCTATATTAATTTAATAGGTAAACGTCTAGCCCGCGTGTTTTTTATTCCTTGAATGCGCTCAACCCTACAGGGCCTGTAGCTTAGCCTGGTTGGAGCGCCAGCAATTCTTTATTCATTCGAAAATAGGGAATGAAAAGAGGGAATCGGCGAGTCTTATACGACGCTCTTCCGTTCTGGAAGAGAAACAAGACGGGCTAGGAGAACTGGTGGTCCCGGGTTCAAATCCCGGCAGGCCCATGACCCCTCTAGGGGGAGATCCCCCTACGCGTGTCGCCCCTACCCCTGCCTACAATCTTTTGATCGAACCATATTTACAAAGAAAGGGCCGGTGGTTAGTCCCGGCAATCCCTTTTATTCCGCTAATTAAGGCAGTTCCAGCCGCGTGAGCGCGTAGGCTCCACCTAAAACTAAGGCAATTCCCAGCCACTGCACCAGCTCGATGGGCGTGCCGAACAACGCGTACGATGAAAGGGCGGTAATCACGGGAAACACGAGCGTGGCGTGCATGGCGATGGAAGCCGTGGTGAGCTCGACGCCCTTGTAGAACGTGATGACGCGGATTCCGAAAATCAGGCCGCCCAAGAGCACGATGGAAAGGGAAGGCAACAGCGAAGCGGGATGGAACGGTAGAAAGGGAAACAGCAAGGCAATCGAGAGCGCTCCAAAGAGGAGCCTGGCAAACGCAAGGACGGACGTGCGCACGCTCTTCAGCGTTTCCTTCGCGTACGCATTCGAGAAAGCGAAAGCGGCGCTTGCAATTACGACCAACAAATCCCCTGAATTCAAGGAGAACCCCTTTCCTTTCGTGAGCACCAAATAGACGCCGGCAAGAAGCAGGAAGGAAATGGGAAGGAAGTTCTTGGGGAGCTTTTCCTTGAAGAATAGGACGGCAAAAAGCGTGGTCAGGGGAGCAGCCAGCACGAGCGTGACGGCCACGTTGGTGGGCGTCGTGTATTGAAGGCCCACGATCTGAAACAACAAGCCCCAGCCGGAAGCCAGCACTCCGATAATAACGAAGTCCTTGATTAAGCGGGAATCGAAAACCACGTGCAGGTTGCTTTTGCCAGTCGTCTTAAGGAACAAGGCCATCATGACGGCCCCGATGCCGATGCGTGCAAAAGAATAGGAGAAAGGGTCCGCGCCCGCGTTCAACGAAAGCTTGTCGATGACGTGGATCAAGCCATACGCGAGGGCGGAAACGGCGAGGAATACAAAACCCCACTTTCGGTCCATAAGCGCTAATGCCCGGTTCCGTCGTTACTTTTCGAACACTTGTTTGTAGAGCTCCTCGTAGCCTTTCGCCGCCAAATCCCACGTGAAATGGTTGAGCACGCGGCGCCTTCCCTCTATCCCAAACTTTTTCCTCAACGCATCATCCTCCAACAATAACTCCATCTTGTGCTGCAAGTCCCCGATGTTGCGGCTTTCCGCGATGAACCCGCTCTCGGGAGTGATGATTTCGGGAATGCCTCCCGCGTCGCTGCCGATGACGGCCTTGCCGGAGGCCATGGCCTCGCAGAACACCATGCCGAACGGCTCCCACACGGAAGGCAAGACGAAGAATTCGCACGCGGCATACAGCTGCGCGAGTTCCGCTTCCGAAATCTTCTGCGTGATGAAAAAAACGTTGGCGGCAATTCCCAGAGAAACGGCTTCCTGCTTGAGCTGCATTTCCAGAGGCCCTTTGCCGAGGATGACGAGGGCCACGTCCTTCTGCTGTTCCAGGATTTTCGCGAAGGCCTGCAGAAGATACCTAAAGCCTTTTTGGGGCATCAAGCGTGCAATGCTTAATATCAAACGTTTTTGGGGCAGCTGGAACCTCCGTCTCACGTCTTCCTCCTTGTTCTTAGGGTTGAACAGTTCCGTGTCCACGCCGTTGTAAATCACGCGCGCCTTGCCCTTGAAGTCCTTCGGCGCCGTGGTCTCCATGGTGTTGGCGCTTACAGCGGCAAGGGCGTGGCACGCTCCCAGAATGCGTTTGCCGAACAAATCATCATAGAGGTCACCCACCAGATCCGTGGCCCAGGTTACCCCTTTCAACCGCGCATTATGCAAGGTCCACCCTAATTTTTTTCTTCCTAAACGCTTCACGATAAAGGCATCCAGCATGGTGTAGAAGAAGCGGTTGTGGAAGTGGAAAATCTCGTGTTTTGGGAGCTCGCGGACCAGTTCCGTAAGGAAAAATGGGGAAAGAGGGGCGGGCG
>SBBD01000024.1 GCA_005239845.1 archaeon
CCACTCGGGGCATGTGCAGGACCCCTAGTTCTGCCGGCCGCCTAAACGTTCGGGGTTCAGTGCGGCCGACGCCCCCCTTCCTAAAAAATTACTGCAGCCCCAAACAGGCGCGGGCTATCTTTTCCTTTGCCAAGCGCTTGAATCTCATATACAGCAACATGTGCTGTTGTGGCTACGGCGCCATGCTGGAAGGAAAGAGGAGAAACACATGGCCGCCCAACTTCTGGAACACCGCGGCGCCACCAGACGCCCTTTCCAACAGAGCTTCAATTTCCTTATAGGAAAGACCGCTTACGTCAAACTTCATCGCCACCACCTTGAACCAGCTTCAGAAAAAGGTTTGAATTTAAGGAAAGACCAACGCAACGGTTCCGGTGACGCAGCAGGTGAAACAAATTTGAACGCCACACGCAGCACAGAATTTAATGAATTCCAAGCCAGCTGCAAAAAATCAAGTTTTAGTTTAAGGGAAATAAAAGGAAAAAAAATACAAAAAGAAAATAAAATAGTATTTTCGTCTAATTAATTATTGCGTCACGTGAAGCAGTTAATTTTTTCTTCCTTTATTGTCCTACATCAACTGCGCCTATCCCCCAAATCCATTGTTTCACCTATTGCAAAGGATTTAAATTTGCTGCATCATATGCCGCACCAACATTAAATCATATGCGTCATGTGTTGCGAAAGCAGAGCCAAAACCAACATTTTAACTCCTTACTCTAATTATTCATTCAAAATTAAGTAACTTAGATAAGTTTTGTTGTGCTTGTTTTTTCAAGGGTTTTTCTTCAAAAATCTAGTAGTTTAAAGGTCGGGTTTTACCTAAGCGTTAAACAAAAAATTCAATGTTTGCGCCGAGTGCTGCCTTTTTTGTTTTTTTCAAAAACTATAAAGTGCGTCACGTGAAGCACTAAAAATCAAACATGCGCGTCTGGTTTCCAGCTATAACCTCCCCTTGCTTTTCAGGATCCGCGAACTCCTTTTCCAAACTTTCTTTTAACTCCCTCAACATGCGTTTCATTTTTTTTTCCTTGTGTTTCGCAAGCCAGAAGAAGGCCTCGTCTTTGCTTCCGCGCGTAATCAAGACTACGACGTTTCCTTGCCTTGCCCTTCCCGTCCTCCCCCTCCGCTGGATGCTCCTGATTTCGGAAGGCACGGCTTCAAAAAACACAACCAAATCCACGGCGGGAATGTCGATTCCTTCTTCCGCGACCGAGGTGGCCACCAACACCGAATTTTTTTTCTCCTTAAACTCGCGCAGCACCTGCGCTTGTTTTTTTTGGCTCATTCCTTCCTTGCTTTTTCCCACCATGGCGGCCGCCTTCACCCCAGCAAAACCATTCAACTCCTTGACGATTTTTTCAACGGTATCGCGGTAGTGCGCGAATACGATTACGCTTTTTCCGCTTTGCACGGCGTCCATCACAATGGCCTTCAACCGGGTAAACTTGGGGTGCTCTACCCCCTGCTTTTCCAACGCTTCTCCCGCTTCTTCCGCCAACTTCCACTGGTAATCGCCCAACAATTCCTTGGTTGCCCGGCTCTTTTGTTTTCGGGCCCTTAGTTCCCTCATGAACGCTAGGGTAGGGTGCACGCCTTCCGTTTCCAGCAAGTCCAACGCATGGCTCACGCTCATGGCTTTGGCCTGCAGGCTCAGCGCCCTGAAGCCTTCCGGGTTTTGTCGGGAAAGGTCCAACGCCTTTTTCCTGGCCTCCAACAGCTCGCGCTTGTGGCGCTTCAACTCCGCGCTTTCCAAAACCCCGAACCCCTTCAATTCCAGCAAAATCCCCTTGAGCAGCCCCTCCAATTTTCTCTTGATTTCAAGAAATTCCGCCGGCAAGTCCACGAAAATCCAGTTCACGCGAACCGGGTTTGCGTAGCGTTTTACTTCCGCGTCGTCCTCGTCCTTAAGCTCAATGTGTTGGGTGTTCAGGTTTCGGCATATCTCGCTAACCACTTCCTTTTTCGAGGAAGGGCTTGCCGTCAAACCCAGCAAAAAAATGGCGCGTTTGGCGGCCTCTTTGGCCAGGAACGCGTACGCGTGTTCTTTGACGGCTCGGTGCGCCTCATCAAACACGAGGAGGCAAAAGCGTTCCAGCGAAACCCGGCCAGCCAGCAAATCGAATTCTGCGGTTTGGGGGGTGGCGCAGACGATTTTCACGTTCGCGTCTTCCCACACCGCCTGTCTTTTTTCAGGCGCGGTTTCCCCGCTCAACACCTGCACTTCATTTTCCTCCACTTGCAGCACCTGCCGCAGCCGTTGCACCTGCTGCAAAGCCAGCGGTTTTGTAGGCACCAAAAACAAAACCTTCCGGTCTTCCCGCGCTCCCCTCCGCATCTCTCCAATAAACTTTGCAATCACCATGGCCGCCACAAACGTTTTCCCAAGCGCCGTTGGCAGAATTACCAACGAGTTCCCCTTTTTCAATACCCGTTCCGCCATTGCGACCTGGTACTCCCTGAACTCCATGCCTTCTTTCCTCAAGGCCAGCTGTTTCAAGAAACGCGCATGCGGCTCTTGCTCTCCTTTTTTTTCCTCCATTTTCCCCCCTTTCCAAACTGGCTTCGAATGCCTTTCTTTTCCTTTTCTTTTTTTAAACAAAAAATATCTCGGTTAGAAAATCAAAACCATTTTAAACCCTGCAAGCGCTTAAAAATTACTTAAAACAACCATATTTTAAAATC
>SBBD01000023.1 GCA_005239845.1 archaeon
GCGGCATTCCGCACGATTTTCAAGAGGTCCCTCAACAAGACCAGCAAGGGAATGCTTTCCATTTTCCTGTGCTTTCCGGGCAGGGGCTTCTTGATCCACACGTGCGTCTTTCGGGGGATGCGGATGGCCTTGCTTTTCGCGAGCCGCTTCCAATGCCTTGCGTTTCCATGCGCTGACATGAGTTGGATTCACCTTAGGCTTCCTTTACTTTCGCCTATCCTCTATTTTTTCTTGAGCGTATTCCTCTTCCTTGCGGCTACCTTACTTCAACTCCTCCTTTTCCTCTCCTGGAAGTGTTCCTTGTGGCTGTTGTGCCGAAATTCTTGTCGGCGTGGCAGCCGGAGCTTTTTCTTTTTGTCTTTTCTTTTTCATCTTGTGTTTCGGCTCTTGGTATTCCACGAGAATGCAGTTGGACGGATGGATGGCGGCCGGCACTTCCTTTCCGCCCTGTTTCTTGTGCACGAGGCCTTCCACGAAGAGGCGCATGCGCCGCAAATCGACTTCCGAAATCTTGCCTTCCCTTCCTCGGAACTCGCCGCGCACCACCTTCACCTTGTCCCCCTTCTTCGCCACCAGCGAGCGGGCCTTCATTTTTTTCCTCAAGTCCTTGCTCAAGTGGATGTGGGCCAGTTTCTGTTTCACGTGGAGGGGCGCCTGGTAGAGCGCCTTGCGCTTCTTGCGCGGCTGTTTGGTTTCCAAGCGGTTGAACTTCATTTCTCACACCACGGCGGCCGCGATGGCCACGACTTTCGGGTACCGTTCGGCAATCTCCCTCGCGACGGCGCCCTTGATTTCCGTGCCTTTCGGCAGGCCCTGGTCGTCAATCAACACGCAGGCATTGTCCTCGAACGCGACCCTTCCCTTTCCTCTTCGAAACTCCTTGCGCTGTCTTATGATGACGGCAAGCTCTTTCTTTTTCACCATCTCCGGCTTCCCTTTCTTGACGGAAACGATGATGACGTCCCCGATTCCCGCCGTAGGATAGCGGCGCTTTCTTCCGTGGCCGCCTTTCACGTTGATGACTTCCACGAGTTTTGCTCCGCTGTTGTCGTCGCACACGAGACGCGTGGCCGTCGTGATTCCTTTCGTGATTTTCGCCGGCAGCCCCAACATAACGCATTACCTAGATAAGTACAAAGCTCTTCGTCTTGCTCAATTTTCTCGTTTCCATGATCTGGACGCGGTCCCCTTCCTTCACGGTTCGGCAGTCCGGGACGTGGACGTGCAGTTTGCTCCTCCGCTTCTCGAGGCGCTCGTACTTAGGGACTTTGCGGTTGAACGCGATGACGACGCTCGCCGTCTTCTTGGCCTTCGAGCTGGCGACGATGCCTTCAAAAAGGCGGCCGTGCGTCTTCAAGCCCCCGTGCACGGGGCATCTCCGGTCCTTGCAAACGACTTGTTCTTTCTTTTCCATGCCATCACATAGCTACGGCTTTGTTTCTTCGCGTTGCAGCAAAGAAGTCTTTTCCTCAGTTGCGCAGCTTCCTTCCCAAGAGCTTGGTGCGATCTTCGGGCCGGCACACGAGCTGCGAGCCCTGCACTTCCACTTTCCTTTCCGGAAAATAGAACGTGCTTCCTTGCTTGGGGATCCGCTTGCGCGACGTCCTTGCTTGCAGCAAGAACGTGTTCTTCGTCTCGTCCAGGATTTTGCCTTCGAGGCCCTGATAGTCTCTGCAGCTGCTTTGTTGGACGCGGACGGTTTCCCCGATGAACTCGGAGAGCAGGAACTCCTTGGTTTGAGGATTCATGCTCCTGCACCAGAACCGTACGCCGCTGCTTTCGACTCCAGGAAAGCCGAAGCTTTACCCTGCAAGACGGAAACGAATATGTGCCAAACATGCTTTATAAAGGTTGTGCTGTGAATGTCGTACGTTGAGGCATGAAAAGTACCATCGGCTTACTCTTGCTCTCCGCTTTTTTGCTGTCGGTTTTACTAGGAGGGTGCATTCAGAATCAATCCCCATCGTCGTCCCTTCCTTCCCCTCCTATTCTCGTGCCGACCCCGAATCCCCCCCTTCCCAGCTATCCTCCTGAATATGATGCTTCGAAAACGTGGGTGTATTGGGGCATTCCTCCCTTCCACTACCAACTGAAGACTGTTCCCAGCAACCCTCCCCAAAAACCGGCGGCAAGTCCAACAGCGACTCCTGCCCCTACTTCCTTGCCCTCTAACGCCCTCTCCCCCTCGCCAACTTCCGTATTAACTCCTACGCCTTATGCTACTCCCGAAACGATACCCCTCGAGACGATTCCTCCAACCATCCGGTAGCGACTAGCGGATGTGGTGGCTCTTTCAACTAGCTTTATTTTCAGGCCTTCTGCCGTGCCGCCTGCCGTTCCTCGTGCTCCTGGATTTTCGCTTCCGGGTTCGAGCCCCTGAACTTTGCACCATACTTGTCCTTATGCTCCGGCTTCACTCTCTTGAGCTCCTCTTCAGGAAGCACGCTCACCAATTCCCACCCGAGATCCAACGATTCTTCGATCGTCCGATTTTCATTGCGCCCTTGGGTAACATACCTTTTTTCAAACACGTCCGCAAACTTCAGGAACTTCTTGTCCCTTTCCGTGAGCGCTTCCTCTCCCACGACGGCCACCAGGTTCCTCAAGTCCCTGCCTTCCGCGTAGCTCGCATAGAGCTGCGAGGAGATGCCGGCATGGTCTTCCCTCGTCTTTCCGCTTCCGATGCCCGAATTCATGAGCCTCGAGAGCGAAGGAAGCACGTCGATGCACGGGTAAACGTTTTTCCTGTAGAGGTCGCGGGAAAGCACGATTTGTCCTTCTGTAATGTATCCGGTGAGGTCGGGGATGGGGTGCGTGATGTCGTCGTCCGGCATGCTAAGAATCGGCAGTTGCGTGATGCTTCCCTTCTTGCCCTTGACCCTTCCCGCACGTTCGTAAATGCTGGCCAAGTCCGTGTACATGTAGCCGGGGTAGCCTCGCCTTCCAGGCACCTCCTGCCTTGCGGAAGCCACTTCGCGCAGGGAATCGCAGTAGTTCGTCATGTCCGTCAAAATGACCAGTACTTGGTAGTCCTTCTCAAACGCCAAGTATTCGGCGGTAGTAAGCGCTAGGCGGGGTGTAATCAAACGTTCAATGCTCGGGTCGTTTGCCAAGTTGAGGAACAATACGGCTCTCTCCAAAGCGCCGGTTTTCTCGAAGTCCTGCATGAAGAAGTTGGCTTCCGAGTGCGTGATGCCCATGGCCGCGAACACGACCGTGAATTCCTCGCCTTCCCCGCGCACGGTGGCCTGCCTTGCGATCTGAACGGCAATCTCGTTATGCGGCAAGCCGCTGGCGGAGAAAATGGGCAGTTTCTGTCCTCGAACGAGCGTGTTCATGGAGTCAATGGTGGAAAGCCCCGTCTGGATGAATTGCTTGGGCTCGTCCCGCGAATACGGGTTGATGGCAGAGCCGCTGATGTCGTGCTTTTCCCTGCTGATGATGGGCGAGCCCTTGTCGATAGGTTCTCCCGAGCCGTTGAACACTCTCCCCAGCATTTCCTCGGAGACGGCGAGCTTCAGCGTCTCTCCCGTGAAGCGGATGCGCGTCTCTTTCGTATCCAGGCCCTGCGTGTTCCCGAAAATCTGTACGGCCGCAAGCCCTGGACGCGTCTCGAGCACCTGGCCGCGCTTCTTTTCGCCGTTGGGCATGATGATGTCCACGGTCTCTCCGTAAGCAGCCTTTTCGACGCCTTCCACGTAGACGATGGGCCCGAAGATTTCCTTTACCGTCTGAAATTCCTTGATCATGTGTGATGCTCCGCCTTTCCGATTTCCATAACCTACTTTTTCATCAACCTTTTGTGAATGCCGTCTCCAATGATTTGACGATTTCGTTTACTGCTTTCACGGCGTCATCGTCCTTGAGGCGCTTCAAGCTCGCTATCGTCTGCCTTTCCTTGGCTTTCAGGATGCGTTCCAAGGGCACTTCCAGGTTCAAGGCATGCATGGCCTTGTCGTAAAACGCGAGAATGGACTTGATCATGAGGTGCTGTTTTTTCAGCGTGGAATACACGTCGATTTCCTCGAACGAGTTCTGCTGCAGGAAGTCCTCCCTCAGCATCTTGGAAACCTCCAACACCAGACGTTCCCTATCCGGCAACGCGTCCGGCCCAATCAATTGCACGATGTTCTGGAGTTCCGCCTCCTTCTGCAGCAAGGCCATGGACCGCCCACGCAATTCATAGAAGTCACTCGCGACGTTCTCCAAGTACCATTTCTCCAAATCATCCAAGTACAAGGAATAGCTTTTCAGCCAGTGGATGGCCGGGTAGTGCCTCCTCCTGGAAAGGTCGGCATCGAGGGCCCAGAACACTTTCGTGACGCGCAGCGTGGCTTGAGACACGGGTTCCGAGATGTCTCCTCCTGGCGGAGAAACGGCCCCGATGACGGAAACGCTTCCAAAGCGGTCCTTGGACCCCAAACACCTGACGCGTCCCGCCCTCTCATAAAATTCAGCCAACCTCTTGGCAAGGTATGCCGGATATCCTTCCTCTCCGGGCATTTCCTCCATTCTTCCCGAGATTTCGCGCATGGCCTCCGCCCAACGCGAAGTGGAGTCCGCCATGAGCGCCACGTCGTAGCCCATGTCCCTGTAATACTCTGCAATCGTGATTCCCGTGTAGATGCTGGCTTCTCTTGCCGCGACAGGCATGTTGCTCGTGTTGGCAATCAGCACCGTCCTATTCATCAAGGGCTTCTTCGTCTTGGGGTCCAAGAGCTTCGGGAATTCGGAGAGCACATCCGTCATCTCGTTTCCGCGCTCCCCGCACCCTACATAAACAATGATGTCCGCGTCCGAGTATTTCGCGAGGTCCTGCTGGGTTACCGTGTTATGGAGTATGCTGGGCCCACCCCATCCGCCAATCCAGTTCTCCGCTTGCGGGACGCTCACGTCAAAAACGTCGTGGGGGCCGTCTATTCCCTCCACGGAGGCAATCTCGTCGCATTGAATCCATTCCAACATCGTTGCAAACTGGGAAAGTTTTGAAACTTGGAGTTGTTTTTGGCTTCCGGCAGCCTTTTCCTGCAGCGTGGAAGCGAATTTTTCGAAAACGCGTGCACTCATTTTTTCCCCGTTTTGAGCATAGTTGGAAATCTCGACGCCTTTGCTCCTCAACGCGGAGTACGGTTTTCCTGCTTGTTCGTATGCGGACTTTATGAGTTGCAGGGAGACCGGAACGATGTCGGTTGCCGTGTAATAGGCGTCCCCGCGGTTTTCAAGGTAAGCGGCAATCTTGGCAATCTTTTCTTCATCGGAGTTACCGAATGAATCGATAATCTTGGTTAAGTTGGGTTTGCCTCTTACAAACACGCGGTAGTATGGGGTTCCATTGATTTTTCTGTCCGCCATCGTGGAGACGATCCCCAGCTTGGCCAAGAGGTATCCCAAATGCGTTTGAAGTTGCTTGCTGGCCGTGGAAAACTCGATGTCCCCGTCTGAGAAGGAGCCGTCGCCGAGGAAGTAGGCCTTAAGGAAAGCCGCCGCATCCGCATTCTTGGCTGAAAGGATGGCGGAGGCGCTTTTTTCGGCCGCCAAGCCGCCGCACCCGATCTTCTTGAGGTACTCGGCCAGCGCCTTGCTTGAAACCAGCACGTTGGGCGCTTTTCCACGTTGCCGTTCCACTTTTCCTTTCAATCCAAACAGTTTTTTGCCAAGTTCTTGGAAACGGGCGAGAAGAGCTTCGTCCGTGTTGGTGAAAACGACGGTCCTTGACCCCCGGATATATCCTTCTGCAACATACAGCCCGAGAAATTCAGCGAGTTCTTCACTCATTTTGTAGGGGATAGCCATTTCTGCCCCTCTTCGGTCCCCGCGGACCCGTTCAATCCTTGGCAAAGGAAGCTTGTAGAAAGTATACACTTGTTTGACTTGGCTCACCTTCGGAAGCGTTTCCTGGTATGCCAGCCTCTTAAATTCGCCGGCCCCCATTCCCAGCTCCTTGGCGGCTTCGACCTTGCCGATTTCCGTAATCCGGTTCTTTAATACCTGAGCGATTTCGGCCCTAACCGTCGCACTGGTAACCCGGAGGTTTCCAAGACGGAAGGGGTCGAATTCGGTTCCCAGCGTTTCGGGAAGCTTGCGTGGAGTTGCCAAAAACTCGCCGGCTTTCAGGTTTTCTGCAGGAGTTTCAAGGATGTCCAGTTCGCCTGAGACCTTGAACAACTTATGGGTAGGCGTGACTTCCAGCGTTTTGCCACTCCGGGTCCTAATCCTCAACAGGCGGTCGCTTTTGCCCCTATAGAAGAATTTGGACTGGGTTTTCTGGATTTTCCCATCTTTGAACGATAAGAGCCCAATGGGCTTGTGGAGTTCTATGGTTTCATCAAAAACCGTTTTCACGCTCGTGCCGTTCGCTTTGCAAAAGCCGTACAGTTCCTTCATTGAGGTTAAGGTGCCATCAGAAAGAAGAATGGGGGTTTCCCCAGAAACGCATTTCCCGCTCCCGAACGGCCCGGGAATAGCGGCAACGCCTCCTTTCGCGATGGGGAAGAACGTGTCCACAATTCGCTTTCCCGTGATCAAGGGAGGCTCGATGCGCAGTTTTTCCTGCATTTTTCTTGGAGTGCGCACGCCCCACTTTTGCATCATGGTGATTTCGGTTTTGCCCACGTTAGCGATGGCGTCCGTAATCGTGAATTCGCCTTCCTCAATGTTCTTGACTTCCCCTTCCACGCCATAAGGAACAAGGATGCGGTGCTCGATTTCCATTTCCTTTACGGTGCCTAGAATGTCCCCGGCTTTCACTTTCGCGCCTTTCTTTACGGACGGAGAAAACTTCCACCTCTTCTTTCGGTCGAGCGCAGGAACGGCAATGCCCCTGGGAATGAAGTCCCCGGCCTTGTCCCGGATGGCGTCCAGCGGGCGCTGGATGCCGTCAAAAATGCTCGTCAGCAAGCCAGGCCCCAATTCCACGCTCAGCGGCGCCTCCGTCCGTTCCACGGCTTCCCCTGGCCGCAACCCGCTCGTATCCTCGTATACTTGGATGGTGGCCTTTTCCCCTTTGAGTGCAACGATTTCTCCCAGGAGCTGTTGTTCTCCCACTTTTACCAATTCGTTGATCTGGGCGCCTCGGATGCTCGTGGCTTCCACGACAGGGCCCGAGATCTTGGAGAGCGTTGCTTCATTGGCCATGCGCGCAACCCACGGGTTTCCCAACTATCCTTTTTCAAGAACGGGAAACAAAAGCAGCTTGTGCAGTTACAGAC
>SBBD01000113.1 GCA_005239845.1 archaeon
TGGACGTGAACGGGAGGATTTTGCTTTCGAAGATGTTGCGGGAGCGGGTGAAGGAAGGAAGGGCGGTGCTGGCGGTGGACCACGACTTGGAGTTCTTGTTCAACACCGTGGACAGGGTCATCGTGATGGCGGGAGAGAACGGCGTTCGAGGGAGAGTGAAGGGCATTTACGACAAGTTCGATGGCGCGAACGTGTTGCTGGCGCATTTTGGGTTGACGTACAGGCGGGACGCGGACACGCAGCGTTTGAAGCTGAACAAGCGCGGGAGCCAGAAGGACGAGGAGCTCAAGAAAAGCAAAAAGTTCATCGAGGCCGGATAAAATTCTAAAGGGGCAGCTGGGGGGAGGACTGCAGAAAAGTGGAAATGGCTCATGCTGGGCTTGTTCATGCTTTGCCTTGGCGTAGCTCTTGGCGCGTGGGCGCAGATGGTGGATAAGAATATTCCATTCGAATTTACGCTTCAATTTGCATCTATTTTCTTGGTAATTTTTGGCTTTCTTGGGCGTTGGAAAGGGAAAACGGTCAACCTTATTTCCTTTTTTGGCATTTCCAAACTCCAACTCTTAGAGGGAATAGACGCTGAAAGAGAGGGTAACACCCAAATCGCCATGGGTGCAGTAGCATCCATCCTACGCTCCACCATCTCACGGATTAAGCTTCTATTGGCATAGTCGTATGAATAGGGAAACTGCTGCGAAGAAAACTTGCCGAACCAAACAAATTTAAGCTCGCGACTCCTGTTTCTTTCGAGAATCCCTGCAAGCGAACCATCCGGAGGCTTTTGGAAGGTGAAGGGGATGGCGTGGTTGCAGGAGGAGAAAGCGCAGATTTCCGCCGAGCTCATCATCGTGCTCGCGGCCTTGCTGGCGGTGGCGCTCGTGCTCGTGGGGCAGCTGCAGAAGGGCGCGAAGCAAGGCGCAGACGTCTTGCAGAAGAAGAGCGACTCGCTGTGGAAGGAAATCGAGCAGATTAAGTAGAAATGAAAACGCCAACAGCGGCTCCTAGCAGGGGGCAGGTTAGTTTCGAGTTGCTGCTGCTCTTGGCGGCGTTGCTTGCCATGCTGGCCTTCGTGCTTCCATTTGCGCAGAAAAACATGGTGGCCGCACGCGAGCTAGCGCTCGTGGAAAAACAGAAAGCCGCGCTGCAACAAATCGTTTTCCTTGCAAGGGAAGCCCATGCATTAGGGAAAGGAACCGAACTGCAACAGCGAATAGAAGTGGCGGCGGATACCGAAATCAGGTACGGAAACGGCTGGCTTACGCTAACGTTTGCTGGAGCGACCGAACACGAATTGCGTGAACCGTTGGAATTCGGGGTGGCGCTTTCTGCCGGGGAAAAGAACTCATTAAAGCGCGGGGCGTGGCTCGTGCGAGTGAAAAACGAGGGACGCGTCCGCCTATCGTTTGCGGAAACGTGAAAAAGGCGAGCGGGTTTTGCTGCAGGGGGGTTGAAGTAGGGTTTTAAAAGTTGTGCGTAAAAGGGATAGGTTGCCTGATGGGAGAAGGTGTGGAACTCATGATGCAGATCAAGGACTTGAAGACCGGCACCGCCAACGTGGAAGTCGAGGCGGAAATCGTGGACGTGGAAGCGCCCCGTGAAGTCAACAAGATGGGACGCGCATTGCGCGTGGCCAACGTGACGTTGAAGGACGACACGGGCACCATCGCGCTCGTCTTGTGGAACGACAACATCGACAAGGTGCAGGTCGGAGACCGCGTGCACATCACGAACGGCTACGTGAACTCGTGGCAGGACAAGACCCAGCTCACGCTGGGCAAGTTCGGCAAGCTGGACGTCATCTGAAAGGGCCAGTGTAGAAGGCAGCCAATAACAAACTCGTGGGCGGTGCTTGAACCTAGAGTCTAGTGCAAGAAAGGTGCCGACCGGTTCACTGGAGCTTGCGTCGGAAGGGGAACTCGCGCAAGGGGGAGCCGCAAACGGGGGGAAGCCTGCCGTGCACGCGGCCATAAAGCCGCGCCAACGCGACTGAAAGCCGCCGCAACGCCGCGTTTGCTCTCACAGTCAAAACCTCGTCAGCTCTCCGGGCGCCACGGCCGTCTTTTTTCCTGCAGGCTCGCTCATCATGCGCGGGAGCACCAACAACAGCACCCCCACCAGCAAAACCATCTCCAAGCCGCCTTCCATGCCCCTCACCTCAAAACGCGTCTCCCCCGAAATCACTGCTTCCCACGATCCATCCGACGACCAGCAAGCCGAACACGAACAGCGGGTCCATGCGCATCGCCCCGGGGGCTTCCCCAACGCTTCCCCCACCGCAAGGAATATATATTTTTTCTTTATAGTATATATAGAAACAATAAAATAATGAAAAATGAAAAAAAGTATGGAAACTGCAGGTCAGGGCATGGAAAGCGTTAGGCGGGTGCAGAAGACGGGAGGCGGGACGCTCACCCTTTCGCTACCGAAAGAGTGGGCGCAGCAGTACGATGTAAAGGCGGGGAGCACGGCCTTCGTTTCCACGAATTCGGACGGGAGCCTTACCGTGAGGGCCACGCCGAGCAGGCGGAGCGAGACGCGGGTGGTGGACACGGGCACGGACTTGGAGAACTCGTTGAGGAAAGTGGTCGCGGCCTACGTGGCCGGGGCGGACGCCATCCGGGTGAAAGGCGCGTTGGCGGCCGCCGTCTGCGAGCAGGCAAGGGCGCGGCTGAGCGCATTGGAGATCATGGAGGAGACGGCGGACGAGGTCACGTTGGAGGTGTTCGAGCAAGGCGAGGGATTCGGCACGGACAACTTGATTCGCAGGATGCACGTGGTCTGCATGGCGCTGTTCAAGCTGGCGCAACAGCTGTTCGAGGAGGGTTCTAACGCGCAGGAGGAAGTAGAAAAGCGGGAGAGCGAAGTGGATCGCCTGTACTTTTTCGTGTTGAGGAGGACGAACAAGGAAAGAGGGCCCGTGCACGAGGCGCTGAGCAAGGCACTGGCGGCCAACGCGTTGGAGGACTTGGCGGACAACCTGCAGTTGGTTTGCGTGGAGGGGAGGCCGATTGCCCCAAACCCCAAGGTTTTGGCCCTGTTGCGCGAGGGAGAGAAGGCGTACGCGAATTGTTTTGAGGCCCTCTATTTGCGCAAGTATTCGGAGAAGCGCTTCGAGGTCATCGAGGCCTTCGAGAAAAGGGTGGAGAACTTGTCGGCGGAACTCATGAAGGCGGGGAAAAAGGGCGGGAACGTGGTAGCCATGAAAGGCGTTTTGGAGCGCATGTACTCGCTGGCAGAGCACTCGAAAGACCTGCTGGAACTGGGAAGCAACTTGGTGGAGTTCGAAAGGGAAAGCGCGTGGGAGAAAACGCCTTTAAAGCAGGAAAACGAACGGTAAAGGCGGCCTCCCTCAACGTCAGGCGGAGGAAGCGGGAATGCCATACCGGCTCGGCCATCCAAGCGATGAAACGTTTATATTTTCAGGGAGCGTGGGAAGTGCATGAACTGCGAACAATGCAAGAAACCCATCGGAAGAACGAAGGTCGTGAAGGGCGGCAAGGCGTTCTGTTGCGCCACGTGCTGCGGCAAATTCGAGAAGGGACACAAGACCGCCAACGTCTGCGAGTTCTGCTGAGGCACCAAACAATCCCAAATGCTATAAGACCTGTTTATGGTTATTATTAAGTAAAACAAAATAATAGTATGCTTAACCTCATCCAGAAGCTTTCCAACACCAACGGGGTCAGTGGAAGGGAATCTGAAGTCAGGACGCTGATAAAGAAGGAGATGGAGAGTTTCGTGGACAGCACAGAGACAGACTCCATGGGGAACCTCATCTGCTACAA
>SBBD01000150.1 GCA_005239845.1 archaeon
CTAGTATTTCAACAGTAGGCTTTTTTCCGTCATTTCTTTCGGCTTTTTCAAACCCAACAGCTCCAAAAGCGTGGGGGCCACGTTGCATAACGTGCCGTCCTTCAGCCGCACACGTCCTTTCTGCCACCGTTCTTCCGTGGAAAAGAGGATGCAGGGCACGGGGTTCAGCGTGTGAGCCGTCTTGGGCTTTCCACCTTCTAGCATCTGCTCCGCGTTCCCATGGTCTGCCGTAAGGAGGAACGTGCCTCCGACATCCTCCATCGTTTCCATGATTTTTCCTAAACAGGCGTCGATAGCCTCCACGCCTCGTATCGTGGCCTTCAAGACGCCCGTGTGTCCCACCATGTCCGCGTTGGCGAAATTCACAATAATAAAATCGAAGCGCCTGCTTTCCAGCGCCTTCACCACTTCATCCGTAATCCCGTACGCGGACATTTCCGGCTTCAAATCGTAGGTGGCAACCTTGGGGGAAGGCACGAGCACCCGCTCCTCCCCGGGAAACGGCTTTTCCTCTCCTCCGTTGAAGAAGTAGGTGACGTGCGCGTACTTTTCCGTTTCTGCGACGTGGAATTGCCTTAACCCATGTCGGCTGACCACTTCCGCCAACCCGTTCTTTACGATGGGTTTCGGGAAGGCCGCCGGCAGAGGAAAATGCGCGTCGTAATCCGTCATCGTGGCCACGTACAGATTCAAACGCGGGACAGGAAACGCGCGGAAGCCCTTGTCGGCCAAAGCCCTCGAGAGCTGTCGGGCGCGATCCGCCCGGAAGTTGAAGAAGAAAACCGAGTCGCCACGCTGAAGAGGAGCAACGGGCTTTCCTTCCGCTAAAATCACCGTCGGATGCACGAATTCGTCGTTTTCCCCTCTGGCATAGCCTTGTCTTACAGCCTCTTCCGCGCCCCTTGCCGTATTCTCCGAAGCTCCCAGCAGCATTTCGTAGGCTTTCTGCGTCCGAGGCCACCGCTTGTCCCTGTCCATCGCGTAATACCTTCCGGAAATGGAGGCGAATTTTCCGACCTTCAAACGCTTCATTTCTCGCTCCATTCGTCGGATATACTTCAAGGCACTCCTCGGGGGCACATCCCTCCCATCCAGGAAGCCGTGAATAAAAACCTTGGAGAAGTGGCGGCGTTTACAGAGTTCCAGCACCCCGATCAAATGCAAAATATGGGAATGCACGCCGCCATCGGAAAGCAAGCCCATTAGATGCAGGGCAGCACCCCTCTTTTTCGCATCGCTTACAAGGCGCACTAACACCTTATTCTCGTAAAAAGAGCCGTCCTTTATGGCATGCGTGATTCTCGGCAGGTCCTGCCACACCACTCTTCCAGCACCCATATGCAAATGCCCCACTTCCGATGATCCGATTTGGCGAGGCATCAAGCCCACGGCTTCGCTGCTGGCCTTGAGTTGGCTATGCGGACACGTCTTGAGGAGCCGGTCGTAATGAGGAGTACGCGCCAATTCGATGGCGTTGCCTTGCTTTTGCCTGCGGATTCCCCAGCCGTCCAGAGAAATGAGGAGAACCACCATATCTTGTGCTCACCGCCCCAAAAAACCACAAAAAGCACGAGCCGCACCGCTTCTTGGGCGTCAGCTTTAAATAGGGGTCGCAGTTAAAAAAACATCCCCACCAACGGTGAAAGCGTGTTCGACCGAATCCAGTATGACTTGAGGGTCAAAGGCATCGGCAGCCAAAGCCTCGACTCCCGCATTCAAGGCGCGTTCCAGCAGTTCCGCCAGGCGCTGGGAGACCAGGAACTCAAGCTCTTGTTGTTGTGGGGAATTATTTCCGCGAGCGCCGCTCTGGGCTACCTCATGTGGGTGAAGTACCCGAGGCTGCGCATAGTGGCCGCCGCCATCTTCCTGCTGAGCATCGCGCAGTACAGTTTACAATATTCGGGCATCGGCTGGGCCATGGAACACTTCGGCATGGTCGCGTTCATAAAATAAGGACGCTCGGCTTTGCAAACACGCCCTCCTACCCCCATTTATTCCTGTTTCTGCTATTTTTTACACCGGGCCTGTAGCTGACACCTCAAGGGGAACCCAGGTTGCGTCAGAACCCTACGGGTTCTTAGCACGCCCAGAACCTCTGCGGTTCTGGAAGCGTCCCCTTACGCGTGTCGCCTCTTCCCCTCCTGCTTTTTATTGCTTCATTCCGCCTATCCTACCACTGGGCCTGTAGCTCAGGACACCTCTAGGGGGCAAGCCCCCTACGCGTGTCGCCCCTACCCCCACTGCTTTTATTCCTACATTTACCCTACTTACTCCTGGGCCTGTAGCTCAGCTTGGACAGAGCGGCAAGGGAAGGACGGGAGCCTGAAACGCTTCATGGCCTTTTTCCGCACGCCTTCTAAGCTGTAGGCCGTGGGTTCAAATCCGAACCGCGGGGGGCACCCCCCTCCTCAGTTTGAGGATCTTCCGGATCCTCCCCCATTAGGGAGTCGGAGAAAGTCCCACCAGGCCCGTTTTCCTTCAACAAAAAACAAAACCTATTATATCCGCCCAGCCAAGAGAGAAAAAGCGACCAAGTATGAAGCTAGATAACGCGCCCTTGGAGTTGGAGCTGAATGAAGAGCTGGAGCTGCGCCTCTCCGGAAATGTTCTCAAGCCCGACGTAAGGACAGTGCAGCAGATGCTGGACGTCGTGAAGAATAAGAAGGAAGTGACGGCGCTTCCTGCACAACAGCCTACCTATTACATGTACCGTCATGTCGTCAGGGGAGAGGACAACGCACTGTTCGGGAAGCACAAAATACGATATGATGTGACCATTCTGCCTTCCCTAAAGTTGGGAAGCGAGTACAACAAAACCCATGGCCACTACCACCAGATGCACGACGAAAGGCTGACGTTTCCGGAACTGTACGAAGTGCTCAAGGGGGACGCGCAGTACGTTTTGCAGGAAAGAATAGTCGGGAATAGGGAGAAGGCAGCCGGAGGAAAAGGAGTGGTTGCCGAGGCGGAGGAAGGAAAGGTGGGAAGGGTGTTCGTGGTGCACGCGAAGGCAGGCGACAAAGTGATTGTGCCACCCAACTTCGGCCACGTCACGGTCAACCCGTCCATGCACCCGCTGGTGATGGACAATTTGGTGGAGGCTTATTTCAAGAGCGAGTATGATGCGTACAAGAAGCGCCGAGGCGCGGCCGTGTACGTTACGGAGAAGGGGATCGAGGAGAACGAGCGCTACAAGGGCCGCATCGACGGGGGCATGGTCATCGAGCTGTACGCGAAGGCGTTCAACCTCATGGTGAACGCGGAACTCGCCAGGAAGCTGGAACGCAAGAAGAGCTACGAGCTTTTCCTTGAAGAGCCGGAACTGTTCCGCTTCCTTCGAGAGCCCAAGGAAATCGAGTTGAAATAACGGGCTAGAATTCGAGTTGTTCGCCTATGCGAATGGCCAGCCTTTTCGTCTCTCCTGCCTTGCACTCAATGAAGTACTTCGCCGGCTTTTTCGGGGCAATATAGGGACGCCAGGGCCCGATGTTTTCCTTCAGGTCCACGACCACTTTATTCGAGTCCAGAAAAAGGGCATCGAATCGAAGGAGGCAGAAAAAGGAGTGGATGGCGGCACGCGCAACGCTTTCATGCTCTAAAACGAATAAAACGGGTTTTTCTAAGGCAGTTCTGAACATGATTCCCTTGGTTTTCTTCCACGGCGTGTCCGCCAACTCGTAGTTCTTCCACAAGACGCGCTTTCTCGAAACGCTTCGGATGGGATTCATAAGGGTATTATGGGTTTGGGCTTATTTATTGTGAGGGTAGGCATGGGAAGCGGAAGGACAACAAAGCGGGCACGCAAGGGCTGGCGGGTTCGCAGGGAAAGGCCGGAAGACGATGTGCAGGCGGAAACGTTCTACGGCGAGCAAGGCGCCGACGCGTATGAAACGAACGTGATGAGAAAGATTCAAGAACGCATTCTAGTAAGGGCGTTGCTGTTGGCAAAAATTCCCGAGGGAGCCAAAGTCTTGGACGCCGGATGCGGGACAGGATTCGGAATGGAGGTGCTGAAAGAGGCAGGGTACGAAGTGCAGGGGTTTGACGTCTCGCCGGCCATGGTGGAAAAAGCGAGGGCAAAAGGGTTTCAGGTGAAGCAAGGGGATTTGAGAAGCATTCCTTTCGAGGAAGGCTCGTTCGATGCCATCGTAAGCATTTCCGCACTTCAATGGGTGCCCTTGCAGCAAAGGGAAAAGGTGGCCAAAGAGTTTTGGAGGGTGTTGAGGAAAGGAGGAATAAAAGTAGGGTCGGGCAAAGATAGAATGAGCGACGCAATGGGGGGTAGAGGCGACCCGAGTAGGGGGGTTTACCCCCCTGGAGGGGTCATACAATATTACCCCAAGAGCGAGGACGAGATGATGCAGACCGGCAGAATTTTTCGGAAGCGCGGGTTTCTTGTGAAGCTCCAAATCGATAACGCGGACAACCCTCGCAAGCGAAAGGTTTACATGCTGCTTGAGAAATAGGGGCAAAAAATAAGTGGAAAGGACGTGGGCTAAGGCTTAAAACCTCTCAAAAGAGGAATGAACGCATGAACGCAGAGTATGGGACGGTGGTGACGACGCCCGAGACGCCGACGACCACGCGCTTCTCGTTCGTGGTGGCGGACCCGAAGAGCGTGCGCAAAGGAAAGTTCGTGCAGCTTCAGGGCGAGGACGGCCTCTTGGTGGGCGTCATCCAGGACATCGTACGCGCGAATAGGTATTTCGAGCACGCGGAAAGCATCAGCGAGTACGAGAAAGGAGGCACGGTTTCCGTCATGGAGAACTTTCCTGCAGGGGAATGGGAGTTTGCGGTTGCAGACTGCCAAGTGCTGGGCGCGTTCGAGGACGGCCGATTGAAACGGTCAGCATACCCTCCGGCGCCTGGAACAAAGGTTCATGCATGTGAGGAAGGGCTATTGAAGGAATTCTTGGGCTTCGAAAATACGGGTTTGCATTTGGGGAAGTTGTTCCAGCAGAACGTGGAAGTGAAAGTCAACTTGACGAGGCTGTTCCAGAAGCACTTGGCCCTCCTGGCGCAGAGCGGCGCGGGAAAATCGTATGCGGCGGCGGTGTTGATTGAGGAAGTGTTGTCGAGGAAAAAGGAGGAAGGCCGCATCGCGATCGCCGTTATCGATGTTCACGGCGAATATGCGGGGTTGGCAGAAAAGCGGAACAACCCCGAACTCGCAGGCAAAGTGACCGTGGTATCCGGAGATAAAATTCACATTGCCGCCAGCCGGCTTACCCCGCAAATGCTTGCCGAATTCCTGCCCGACATTTCCCCCGCTCAGTTGAGGGATTTGGCTCCCGTTTTGAGGGAAGTGAAAAAGAAGTACAAGGAGCAGGAGGAACCGTTCACGCTAAAGGAACTGATGCAGGCCGTAGAAGCTTCTGAAATCAGGGACAACTCGAAGCAGGCATTGATGGCGTGGCTCTCGGAATTGCGGAGCTACCGCATCGTGGGAGCCAGAGACGCACCGAACTTGAAGCGCTCCTTGAAGCCCGGACAGTTGCTCGTCTTCAACTTTGCGGATGTGATTCAATTGCGTAAAAAGCAGATGCTGGTGGCCTACTTGGCGAGAAAAATGTTCAACTTGAGGAGGAAGAAGGAATTGCCTCCGTTCCTGTTGCTGGTGGAGGAGGCGCACAACTTCGCTCCAGAAAAAGTGGAAAAGAGAGGGGCGATTTCGCGGGGAATTTTGGAGACCATTGCGAGGGAGGGAAGAAAGTTCGGCGCTTCTCTTTGCCTCATTTCCCAGCGGCCCGTGAAGTTGAGCACGACCATTCTTTCCCAGGCCAATACGTTCCTCATCATGCGGGTGACGAACCCCTACGACTTGAAGCACATCGAGGAAAGCTGCGAGAACATCGACGCGAACACTTCCGGACAGATTACGACGCTCAAGACGGGAGAGGGCATTCTTATTGGAGAGGCAGTAAACCACCCCGTGTTCCTAAAAGTGAGGGCGCGGAAGAGCAAGAGCTTTGGAGGGGGAATGGCACTCGAACAGCAGGCTAGGGAATTCGAGGAAGAGCAGAGCCTCGCCGAAACCGTGAGCGAAGTGGAGGCCGCGGAAGCATTCTTGTAAAAAGGCGAATCGAGATGCAGAAATTATAACGCATGTCAGGTGAGCAGAAATGAGAATCGTAGAATATGATGAAGAGGCCGACGCCTTGTACGTTTCCGTTAGTTCGAAGAAGGCGTATTTTTCTCTTGAAGTAAGCGCGAGGATTTCGGTGGATTTGAGCGAGTCCAGAAAAATCGTGGGCGTAGAAGTATTAGACGCCAGCAAAGTACTGAGCGACGTGTTTGGTTTTCATGTATCCCGAGCGGATTTGGGCAAGCTGGACTGCAAAATAAACGAAAAGGACGCCGTCTACTTGCATTTCGAACTGAAAAACAAGAGTTCTTCCCTGGCGCTTCCAAAGACCCACGACAGCCCCTTGCTTTCCGTCAACGCGTAAAAAATGACGACGTTCAACCAGGCATACGAATTAAACGCCGTCGTTGATTACTCTCTTGCGGTGCGCTTTGATTGCCGTGCGAATCATGGAAGGCGTGAGGTCTGGAAATAAGTGGCGGACGAACACAATATGCGTATTCGGGTCCCGCAAGGGCACGAAGCCGGATAGCCTGCGTCGTTGCGCAGCGCCTGTTCTCAAAATCAGGTCAATCTTGGGAGGCTGGTCCATCCGTTCTAAAATGTCACTTACGCGGAGAGGCGCACGGTCTCCTTTTTCGCTCGATACGCGCTCGAAGGCTCTTTGGAGGTCGTTCGCCGTCGAGTAATTTACGTACAAGAACAAATCAAAGCCCTTGTTTCCCTGGGTTCTTTTTTCTAGCTCTAGAAACCGGGCCTTGTATTCTCCGAGGCCGTGCTTTTCAAACTGGCTCAAGTCGCCCTTGACGTGGACTCGAACATGGCGGGGGTCTCGGGCATACGAAAGGACGCTTAAATAGTGGTCCAAAAAGGAGCGCACAAGCGGGGGGGCGCTGAAGATTGTTGGTCGAATTGCACCAGAAATGAAGGCGAGGTATCCCTTCCTGCTGCAGGGCGTCCATTATCCGGTTAATGGTTATGGGCAGCTGCCGATAGCCTTCTTCTACGGACACGCGATTTTTCTTCGCCCAACGCCGGTTTCCATCCGGGATTACGAGCAAGTCCATCATGCGATTTAGCGTTTTCTATTAAAAAGACAGTGGGGCGGATTCGGAAATCCGCTAGTCTCCAAGGAAGATGACTTCCTTTATTTTCTTGAAGTGCGGGTCTCCCGTAAGCACTTTGGCGTTTTCTTTCCTAGCTACGGCAAGCGTGAACGCGTCGACGAGCGGGAGTTTTTCCTTCAAATGGGTTTTTCCGGCGGCGACGGCGGTTTCGACGGATAATTCGCAGAT
Organism: archaeon; assembly: GCA_005239845.1. Taxonomy (GTDB): domain Archaea; phylum Micrarchaeota; class Micrarchaeia; order Norongarragalinales; family SBBD01; genus SBBD01. The sequence continues at coordinate 7,381 of SBBD01000150.1, forward strand.
GCGCGTCCTTTCCCTCACGAAGCGGACGGCTTCGAGAGCCGTTGCTTCGTCTTCCTTTTCCTCGATTCGGTAGTACAACTCGGAAACCAAGAGCGGCGTGACTACGATTTCTTCAGAGGATACTAAGTACCGGCGAACGGTCTCCCAGTGGGGGCCTTTCTGCATGAAGTCGATTAAGGCCCACGAGTCGGCCATGATTTTCAGTGCCATTGCGTCTCACGATCTCGCACGAGGTCGTCCAAATCAATCTTGTGCTTGATGAAACCAGCCATTTCATCCCACGTGGGCACAGGCTTCAAGGTGAGCGCTTTTTCCTTCACGTCCGCCTCCATCGTGAATTCCCTCGACTTGAACAGCTTCCGAATCGCCTTCGGAATCATGATTCTCCCGAAGTCATCCATGGTTACCGTCGTCGTAATCCGATTCACCTTCATTCACCCTACCAAATTTCAATTTTTTACCAGTTAGTATGAAGTCTGGTAAATAAAATCGTTTTGGTAAGGCGTAAAGTCAAAAGCGGTCGACTTTTTCTCGCTGGAAGCCGCGGAGCCATTTTTCACCATTTAGGCTACCGAGCATGGATTTCCCAAGCGGCCGTCGTTTCGTTGAACGCACACGAGGTTTTTTCATATGGCCGCTCACTTCTGCTCGTCCCTTTCGTTCCAGAGCTTGCGCTTCTTCTGCA
>SBBD01000032.1 GCA_005239845.1 archaeon
AGCGGAACGCCTTGCCTGCCACTTTCACTTTCAATTCCTTCATGAAAACCACCCCCTTCCCTTCCGCGCCCCCATCCTTATAATCATTTCTTACAAAAAACGGTAAAAAATTCATAAAAAATACATATAGTTATAAATAATACGGGAAATATTCCATTATGGATGGATTAGATTCGGAAATTATAGGACTGTTGCGCAAGGACGCGAAGGTGCGCTTGAAGAAAGCCGCACGGAAACTGAACGTGCCCACCTCTACGTTGCATGCCCGCATCCAGAAGTTGGAGGAAGACGGCATCCTTCGGCATTATTCAGTGGAAGTGGACTGGAAGAAGATGGGTTATGACCTGAACGCCTACGTACTCGTGTTCGTGGACACCACGAAGCTGAAGGAATTGCGCATGACGCAGAAAGACATCCTCAAGCAACTTCGCGCCCTTCCTTACGTCGAGAGCGCAGACATCGTGACGGGGGACGCGGACTTGATTGCGCACTTGCGCGCGAAGGACTCGGCGGAACTCGGAAGGCTGCTCACGGAAGGCGTCCAGAACATCGCGGGCGTCATAAAAACCAAGACCCTCGTTTCTTTAGTATAAGGGTTAGTGGACTGCATTTCCCCCCGGCCGTTTCTTTCGAGGCGCGCGTTCCTTCCCTGAAGCTATTTATTACGACAAGAGGTGCCGGGCCACGACGGCGCGGTTCACTTCGTTCGTGCCCTCGAAGATTTCGAACACTTTCGCGTCCCGGTTCAGGATGGAAAGCGGGTGCGTTTCATCGTAGGCTTTTCTCCCCACGGCCTCCATTCCCAACCGAATCCCTTCATTCAGCGCCCGCGTGGCGAACACTTTCACGCTGGAGGCTTTCGCCGCAAACTCCTTGTCGGGCGCATATTCTGCGGCCACCGTATACACTTTTCTCCGAACGGCTTCCGCCAAAATCTTCATTTCCCCTATTTTAATTTCGCGGGCTTCCTTTTCCTCCCGTTCCAAACTCCCCCTCGCGAGCTCCTCTTTGTAATGCGCGACCGTCACGTCCAGCGCACGGGTCAGCATTCCCAATGCCGTGGCCGCAATGTCCACGCGCCCTCCGGCCAGCGCGCCCAAGGCCCCCCGCAAGCCCATGCCTATGCCGCGTTTTCCGCCCAAAAGATGTTCGAAGGAGAGCGGAACATCCTGGTAGGTGAACGTGCTCGTGTGCGACGCCCAGAGTCCCATTTTGCCTTCGTGTGCACGCCCGATGTGCTTGGCGGTGTCGGGCACGATGAAGGCCGTGTGCAGGAACCGTTCGGGCTTCTGCGGATCGCGTACCCTTGCGAACACGACCCCGAATTTGCCGAGGGCCCCGTTCGTGACGAAGATTTTGTTTCCGCTCAACGTGATTCTCCTCGTGGTTCTCCTCCCGCTTAAGGTGGCGGTCGTGCGGATGGCATTCGCGTCCGAGCCGGCTTCGGGTTCCGTGAGCTGGAAGGTACCGATGGTTCCGCCGGCGAGTTGCCGCACCCACCGCTGCTTCTGTCCTTCGGTTCCCAAGGCCAGAATGGTTTTGGCGGTGAGGCCGGAAGAGACGCCGACGAACAGGGCCACGGCGCCCGAGCCGTACCCCAACGCTTCCGCCCGTATGGCGGAACTGACGAGGCCTCCCCCGCTTCCCCCGTACCGTTCCGGAATCCCGATGGCGAACAACCGCCTTCGCTTGAGCCGTGCAATCACCTCCGCAGGAATCTCTTGCTTTTCGTGCATTTCCGCGAGCCGGGGAGCCACCCGTTCCCTCGAAAACCGGTGGAGTTGGCGATAGAGCCGCCGTTGACCGGAGGTAAATATGCGTTCAAGAATGGCGTCTCTCGGACGGGCAGGCATGCCGCTTTCTAGTTTTTGGAGCGTTTTATTCCTTTTGCTTTACCGCACCAGCAACAGCACGCCCAGAGAGACGAGGACGATGCCGGCCCACTCCTTCGCGGACAGCACGTCCTTCAGGAAGAACACGGACAGCACGGCCACGACGGCGGCCGAGGCGCTCAGGACGGCGGTGACGGGCCCGATTTTCCCATGCTCGAGGGCGAGCAGCAGGAAAACAAAGCCGACGACGACGAGCACGAGAAAGACGAGGCCCAGTTCAGTGAACCCTTTGGGCAAGTGAAGGAAGCGCAAGTGCGTGGCGTAGAGCACGATGAGGGCCACGAGGAGCACCAGCGCGACGGAGTACAGCGCGCCCTTGTTCTGCTCGAAGAGCGGCTTGGTCTCGTACCTCATGAGCTCCTTGAGCGCCAGGTTGGCGAACGAGAACACGAGCATGGCGGCCAACGCGTAGACGTACCATTCGACCATGAGCAAGCATTACCCGCAAGCCTTTTTTAAGGCGAAGCTTGAGCCAAGGAATTGGAGGGGGCAACGACGGCTTAATATTTGTTGCCGGTTTGGGGTTTTGGGTTGTACGGCGATGGAGGGGTTGATGGCGTTAGCGCTCATCGGCTTGGTAGGCGTGTTGCTGCAGGAAAACAATTATTCGGTGCTGTTCGTGCTGGCGGGGCTGCTGGTCCTCTTCGGCGTCGTGCCCCTGCCGTTGTGGTGAGGCGGCGCATGGGGCGCCGGAGTACCGTGCGGGCGTGACTGGAACGTGGCGGGACTGGTTTGGGAAGGTGCCTGCGTCTGGAGGGCGTCGGGCGTCCGGTGCATCGGTTGAAGGGTTGACGGTTCATGAGGCTGGCGTGCATTTCCGACCTGCATTTCGGCTACAGCGAGGACAGCCTGCCGCAGGCGCGGGACGCCCTCTTCAAAGCCTTGGAGGACGACGTGGACGCCATCGTCATGCCCGGGGACTTGTTTGACGCGCGGGTGCCCCGCCAGGAGACGGTGTACGAAGCCGTGCAACTGTTCCGGGAAATCTTGGAACACAGCGAGCGCAAGGTGACGTTGCGGGAACTGGGCTTGCCGGAGGAGCCCATGGTGGAGTGGCGCGGGGTCCCGCTGCTGGCCATTCCCGGCACGCACGAGCGGAGGAGCAAGGGCATGACCAACATCATCCAAATCCTGCACGAGGCCGGGCTGTTGTATAACTTGCATGGCAAAAAGCTGGTGCTGGAGAAAGGGGGTGAAACGGTTTGCCTGCAGGGCATGCAGGGCGTCCCCGAAGAGTTCGTGCGAAAGACGCTGGAAGCGGCATCGTTCCAGCCCGTGGGGGAATCGTTCAATATCTTTGTATTCCACCAGAGCCTGAGCGAACTGCTTCCGTACGAGCGGGAAGACTTCATTTCCCTGCAGGAGCTCCCGGCGGGGTTCGACCTGTATTTGAATGGCCACGTTCACTGGAATGCCGACGTGGAGGAGCAGGGGCGGAGGCTGCTCGTACCCGGAAGCACGGTCATCACGCAAATGAGGAAGCGGGAAGAGCAAGGCAAGGGCTTCTACGTGTTCGACACGAAAACCCGTAAAGCCGACTTTCACGCAATCGAAAGCCGGCCCTTCTTTCTAGTGGACTTGTCGTTCGACAAAGCGAATGCCGTGGAAGTAAACGTGCGGGTGGAGGAAGAACTGGAAAAAATCGCGGCGCAAGCGTTTGCAAAACCCCCGCACGTGCGGTGCCTCTTGCAGGGAACGTTGGCGAAAGGCTTGACGCCTTCCTC
>SBBD01000116.1 GCA_005239845.1 archaeon
AAGTGATGGCATTCGCGGCCCTCCTTCTCTTGCTGTTGCCCCGCATGCTGCAGCCCTACGGCAAGGCCACGGCAGCTTCCCCGAACGAGCCCATCCGGTACTGAGTCGCGTTTTCCAGGGAAAGCCCTCCTTTTATAAATTTCTTGCAGAGAATGTTTTCTGAAAGGTCATGACGTTTAATGCCCAGCCGGTTTCCTTCCAAACCGAAGAAGAGGCAACGCAAGCCATTTTAGGGCTCGAGGCCTCCGAGGAGTCCGCGAAAATCATGGCTCCCAAAGCGCTCTTCCGCGTCATCCGGTTGGAAAACGTGAGGAATGCGGTTGCCAATATCCTGAAGCAGGAAATGCTTTCCGTGGGAGGCGATGCCGCCGTCTCAAAATATACGGTGGATTGCTCGAAACCGGCCACCGACGTTTTACTTTTTGGGACGCTAAAACAATTCCGGCGTGTTTTAATGAAAATGAGGGGGCAAGGCTATGGGATCAAGGGCAAGAGCGAATACGCGGAAAAATTCAAGGAATACGTGCAGCTTGCAGAAGAGATAGAAAGCGTTTTAAAATCTGCCCCGTAATCGTTGGTGTTTGTTTTCAAGCTCTGTTAGTGTTCAAGAGGAGGGTTGGCGTGGATGGGAGCAAAGTGATTAGCAGAAAGCGTGTCTTGTTTGTCTTGTTGTTTGGTTTCCTTGCCCTCGTTTCGCAGAGCGTCAACTTTTCGCAACTCGTGGGTTCCAAGAGCCAGTTCTTCACGTTTTTTCAGTTCATCGGCCCCATCGCCGGCGGATTCCTGGGCCCCGTTGCAGGCGTGGCATCCGTCCTCCTCGCCCAGGTAGGAGGCATTGCTTTGCTCGGAAAACCTTTCGACTTCATCAGCGTGCTGCGCTTGACGCCCATGCTGTTTGCAGCCGTTTATTTTGCGAACTATAAACAGAAACACAATTGGTTTGTTCCCCTCCTTGCCATTGCTGCCTTCCTGCTTCACCCTGTGGGCGGACAAGCGTGGTATTATTCGCTCTACTGGCTGATTCCCGTCGTCGCCGCTTTGCTGCCTGAAAACCTGTTCCTGCGTTCCCTTGGAGCCACGTTCACGGCTCATGCGGTTGGTGGAGTCATTTGGTTGTACACATTTGCACCCGAACTAAATACTCCGGCATATTGGACGGCGCTCATTCCCATCGTGGCGTACGAGCGCTTCCTCTTCGCCGCCGGAATCGCGGTTTCCTTCGTGGTGTTCAACACGGTGCTGCACAAGCTGGAGCACTGGGTGCCCAACGAAGTCGTTTCCGTGGACGCGAGGTACGTATTGAGCAGGCAAGGCCTCGGAGTCAAGGCCTAACGGTCAAACCGGTAGGGTTCCCTTGCGCGTTCATTTCCCACGCTTCCTGGAACCGTTCTTAGAAGTTCATCCACCAGGTAGGGCCCTAGTTCTCGGTGTTGTAGGACGTTCATAAGATAGTTTCTACTCAAGTCTACCCGATTGAAATACTCGTCTCGAACCACCGCGTGAACCGGTGAATTAGGTATTTCGAAAGGATGGGCTTCGTTGAGTGCCACCGCTTTCGCTTGAATTCGTGCGTGCAATTCCTTGATTTCTTGTGGAATTCGCGAGCCTACTACAACGGGTCTTTTCTTCGACATGATTACTTTGAGACTTTGGCAAATTAAAACCTTTAGACAAGCGTCGGGGAGGAAACTCTGCTGCTGCTTTCAGAGGGTAAAGCAAGTTATATAAAAGACGGTGCCTCAAGAGTATCTGGATGGGGATGGCCATGCTTAACACCCAAATCATTTTGAAAAACCTTAAAGGCATGAAAGCGCAAATCCGGCGCCTGGGGGTCAAGAGGCTGGGACTATTCGGCTCTTACGTTCGAGGAAAACCCTCCGCGAACAGCGACCTAGACTTCCTTGTCGAATTCAGCAAGCCCACGTTTGACAATTACATGGACCTCAAAGAACTGCTTCAGAAGACGTTTGGCAAGAAGGTGGATCTCGTCACGGAAGAAAGCGTCAAGCCCTCGCTCCGCCACGTAAAAGAGGAAGCAGCCTATGCCGAAATCGTATAAACTGTACTTGGAAGACATTCGGTATTCCATAGCGAAAATAGAAGCGTATACTTCTGGAGTTTCGTTTGAAGAATTCGCTGGAAACTCCTTAATCGTAGATGGCACGGTTCGGAACCTTGAAATTATCGGGGAAGCCGTGAAGAAGCTACCCCCGTCTCTTACGGAAGCTCACCCTGAAATAGCGTGGAAGAAGATGGCGGGGCTGAGAGATATTCTCATTCACGAATATTTCGGAGTCGACGTTAAAATAATTTGGGACATCGTACGCCACAAGTTGCCTGAGTTGAAGGAAGTCGTACGCAAAATCTTGTCCGAAAAATAGTAAAAGTCGGCTACGCCGGGGAGGAGATTCGAACTCCTGATCCCTTGCGGGAACTGGTTTTCAAGACCAGCGCAATAACCGCTCTGCCACCCCGGCATGAAAAGGAACCGAAAGGAATAGAATACGCGTAAGCCAAGTATTTTAAAGTTCGGAAGCCTCTTGAGGCAGTAACAAAGGGCCCATAGCTCAACCAGGACAGAGCGACTGGTTCCGGACCGTTTCCCCCTCCCTTTTTCGGAGGGGCGGAAGTCGCGGCTTCGGTCCTCGGGCGGAAGAGCCAGTTCTTCCTCTCGAAGCGATTCACGCTTTGGGGAGATACCAGTAGGCTGCGGGTTCGAATCCCGTTGGGCCCGTTGACCCGGCTTTTCTTTAAGAAAGAAAAGTAGGGTCGATACAAAAGAAACGGTTCAGGGGTAGAGGCGACACGAGTAGGGGGCGAAGCCCCCTGGAGGTGTCATCCCGTTGGGCCCGTTGACCGTTTATAGTTATTGGCGGTTGAAAATCAGGCATGTGGTTGGCCTTACTGTTTTTGCTTTCCAGTCTTGTTCTAGGCGCCGCCATTTCCTTTTCGTTGCCCTTCAAAAAGGATTGGCTTGAACTCCTGGCGTTGAGCCTGACGATGGGTTTAGGCACTACCGCGTTTCTCACCTTTTGGGTTTCCTACGCTTTTTCCTCCTTGAGCTGGATTTCCATACTATTAGTTTGCGGGACAGCATTGGTAACTGGTTTTTGGTTGCTCAAAAGGAACAAGCAGGCGTTGAAGGAATGGAAACAATTACGGTGGCCTGCAATTACTCCTAGCCTAACGGTTGCCGTGCTGTTGTTTTTGCTGCTGGCCTACTTCAATTTTCTTGCGTTTTCCGTGAATGAAAGCGGGGCAATTTCCAGCATCCAGAATGCGTGGGGCGACTACCCTCTTCATTTCGCCATCATCAATTCGTTCGCGTTGAGGAACAATTTTCCTCCCATCTATCCGAACCTAGAAGGCGCTGTGATGCGGTATCCCTTCTTGTTTGACTTCTTGTCCTCCATCCTCGTGAAAGGAGGACTTCCACTGCAGGCAAGCGTGGTATTGCCCAATTTGTTCATGCTGTTTGCCGTCGTTTTTTTGGCGCGTATGCTGGCCTTGAAGCTCTTGCAGAAAAAGGACTGGGCAGTTGCCGTGGCATTGCTGTTTTTCTTTTTGAATGGAAACCTTGCTTTCCTGCAGTTTTTTGGGGACGTTGGAAAGGCGCAGGATGTGGCCCGGTTTGTTCAGCATGTTCCGGAATACACGAAAAACGCAGAGCAAGGCATGGAAGTCTTAAACTTGGTTTATTCCATCTTCATCCCCCAACGCACCATTCTTTTGGGGTTTGCGCTCGCGTTGGTAGCCTATTACCTCTTGCTGCGCATCATGGAAGGGGAGGCAAAGAAAGAAGAGTATATGGTGCTGGGAATAATCGTGGGAATGCTGCCGTTGTCCCATGTCGCTTCCTTCGCGGTGGTTGGAGCAGCCAGCTTGTTCGTGTTCTTGGTGGATGCGTGGAAGAAAAAGAGAGCGGATGCGAATTGGTGGGCGTTCGGGATTCTCGCGTTCGTGCTGGTAATTCCGCAAATGCTTTGGGTCAATGAACAGCCCCGGCCTTCCACGTTTTTCGCCTGGCAGCCCGGCTGGCTTTCCAAAACCACGGATTTGGAGCAATGGGCGCTGTTCTGGTTCAACAACGTGGGAATTATTTTGCCGCTTGCCGTACTAGGACTGTTGGTTGCAGACAACAAAATGAAGTTGTTTTACGTGCCGTTTTTAGTCGTGTTCGCGGCGGCGAATTTGGCGAGGTTCCAGCCGTGGGGCTGGGACAACACCAAGTATTTCGCGCACTGGATTTTGTTTACGGCGTTGCTGGCAGGAGGAGCACTCCAATACCTGGTTTACAAATTAAAGTCACGAAACTCGCTTCGCTTGTGGTTGGGAAGGGGAATTGTCCTTCTTCTCGTGGTTTTTGGCGTGGGAGGAGGCGTATTCACGTTCTGGTATTGGAGCGGCACGACGCACGAATTGTTTTCTGCTGAAGACGTGCGCATGGCGGAAACTATTGCCGTGCGCACGCCGCAAAACGCCGTTTTCCTAACTGCTCCAAAGCACAACCATTTCATTTACGCATTGGCCGGAAGGCAGACCGTGTTGGGGTATGAAGGGCACACGTGGTCGCACGGGTTGGATGCCGGCACGCAGGCCCAATGCGTTTATGGGTTTTTCAGGGGGGAAAAGTTCGAAAAATGCGGGAGTGCGGATTACGTTCTCGTGTCCCATTTCGAGGAGGAAATGAATCGGGGCGTCGGGGACAAGCTGGAGGGAGTGACCGGCTTGGAAAAAGAGTTTGACGTCGCGGAAAACGGCAATAGGTATCGTCTGTTTAAATTCCGCTAATTCATTCACGCGATAGGCTGGTAAAACTGCTGAAGAACGCATAGAGGCCTGCAATACCGATGGCAGCCAGCAGGATGAGGGGTTCCTGCAAGTAGACGAGGAAGCGGTCCATGAACACGCGCACGCCGATGACGTCGTTCTTCACGGCTCCAACACCTGCAAAAAAAAGGCCGAAAAGGAAGTAGTATGCGTGATTATCGGTTTTTTGGAGCAGGGGAAGGGAAGAAACAAAGTTGGCAAACGTGAACCCAATGATTCCAGCGAGAATGGCGACGACCAAGAAAACGAAGTTCAGGGGCCCGAACTCGAAGTGGTTCAAGTAAAAATAGGAGGCCAGCGCGACGAAAATGAATACGATGGAATTCTGCAGCCCCCGCCTACTTTCCTCCTCGAAGCCAACCCAGGAGCCCGCTTGCTGGATGAAAAGACGAACGAGACGCTGGAACACGAGGAGAACGCCAACTAACGAAAATACGGCGATGACCCAGCCCGTCTTGGAAAGGTAGGATTCAAGGCTGACCAGGCCCCCCTCGTGGTACTTGAACTGCGCGATGTCGAAAATGTTCCACGAGTTCATCACAACATAGTGCCATACGACGTACGCCAGCGTGGCGAGGAGGATGGCTAACAACGCAAGGGAAGCGTGCTGCATGAGCTCCAGCACTTGCGCAGGATTCGAGCGGCCATTCGAGTTTGAGTTAAAGGAGAAAAGGAGGGCGTAGCCAAAGGAAACGGCAATGTACGCCCCCAAGCCACCCACCAAAAAAGCCAACGCTTCCTGGTGCACCATCGCGATCGCAAAAGCCAGAAGGAGGCTCGTCCTCCATTTTTGAGAGGCAATTGCGAGGAAAGCCACGGGAAGCAGCACCATTCCAAGGGCTTGGGGAAGGGGACGAACCGTGTAGATCAGGAGTTCTCCCGGAAAGCTTGCCAGGAAAGCAGCCGCAACGCCGGTGGGAGTTCCAAATAAGCGGGTGCCTAACGCGTAAAAACTGAGGGGAAGCAAGACGGCAAAAAGCATGACCGCCATCCTGGAAATGAAGTCAATGGAAAGTCCCGTCAACAAGACGGCATGGACGATGAACAAGCGGTAGAAGGGCACGTACAAGTTGGGTACGTTGCCCCCATACGAATAGTCGATTTTCGGATACGTGTTGTGTTCGAGCATGTGCCTCACGCTGGCCACGTGGATGAACGTGTTGCCGTACGTCGGCATCGTAAACTCCTTGAACACCATGGAGTGCGTGTAGATGCTAAGCAAGAGGGCTAGGACGAGCAGTAACGGGACAGCATACGATTTCAGAAGGCTGAAGTTTGGAACAGGCATGGGTTGGTTCACTTACGATTCTTTCACTCGGTAAATTTCGAGAGTGTTATTGGAAAAAACGCGTTCAAAATAGCGAGGATTTTGCAGCTTGCTTCGCTCGGGGGAAAACCACTTGAAACCCGCAAACACTTGCCGGTTGGGAATCAGGACATAGGATGCATTGTATTTAGTAGCGATTTGGTGGGCCCGTTCTGCGTTTGCGGTTTCATAGAACTCGTTGATGGCCCCCATTTTTTCCACGACTCCGGGAACGATGGCCCAGTCGCCGCCTTCCGTGCCTTCCCGCAGCGTGTTGCCCATGATGTGCTCTCCCCCGAAAATGTCGGTCACGAACACGTCGCGTTCCCTCGTATTCGCGAGAATCCATTTCGTGGCCTGCGACTCTTCCGCCGT
>SBBD01000064.1 GCA_005239845.1 archaeon
ATCCGAGAGAGGGTGTCGGAACGGTATTAAAAGCTCCTTCAATGAAAAAACCTTGGAGGGGAATGGATTTTAAGGGCTTTGCGCTGCTACTGCTGCTCTTGGGAACAATAACGCTGTCCGGCTGCGTCTCCACTTCCAACCCGATTCCCCAAGAGCCGCCCATACTACGCGCAAGCAATGCCCCACCAATCCCTTCCGCATCACCGACAACACCAACTCCCCAAGCCATCTTGCAACCCAGCCCGACTCCAGAACCTACTCCAACTCCAAGGCCAACGGTAACATGGATTCCGGAACAATGCCCGACTTCAGAACCAATAATTTCACCAACGCCTTGCCCTCCCAATGTGCCTTGCCCAGCGCAACCAGTTTCAGGTCAAGCTTTCGGCTGCGGCCATTTTGAAGGCCCAGTAGAATGCGTTAATGACAACGACTGCACGCAGCACCAAGTGTGCAAGGACTATTATTGCGAAAACTTTACTTGTTCCGGGTATTGTGAATATTACAATGAAGACCGCTGGACGCGAGGCTGCCTGCGATACCAATGTTGTGCAGATAACGACTGCCCCATTGGCGCCAAGTGTTTCGACCACGACTGCCGATACCCAATCACTAATTCTACAAACAAAATTGCCTTCATTGAAAATAATTCAATTTACGTCATGGAAAACGACGGATCGCAAGCATCCGTGTTTACCCCCTTTGGATACCCGGCGTACCATTTGACTTGGTATCCGGACGGAACCCGTCTGGTCTACGGTTCCGTTTCGATAAGCCTCGATGGATCTAATAAGACTGCCATCCCGGGCATTGGCGATCACCCTTCTTGGACGCGCGATGGAAAAAAGGTCGCCTTCAACGGCGGAATAACTCCTGGCGGGTTTTCCATTCTCGACTATGCCTATGGCGCACCAGTAAAGGTTACTTCCAGGAGTGGCGAAATTGATCCGGTCATTTCCCCCGACGGGAAAAAAGTTGCGTATGAGTCGTATGGAGCAGATATGTGGCCTCCCCGTCTTCTGATAATAGACGCGGACGGTTCAAACACCCAGTATATCGCATCCGGACGAGACGCGACATGGTCTCCTGATGGAAAATTTATCGCTTATGGCGACGGGCACGTTTACATCTACGATGTAGAAACGAAAAAGATCCGATTACTTGTTCCAGGAACTACTCCTTCGTGGTCTTCCAAAGGAGATAAAATCGCCTTTACCAGGCCGGGGGGCGGCATTTCGTTGATCAACCCGGATGGAACTGGACAAAAAAATTTGACAGATTACGGCCGTTCTCCTGTCTGGTCACCCCTGCAAACTTAGTGATGAAAAAGACGATTGCTCTCAGATTAGAATCCTAAAATCTTGGACTAGGCCCCTAAAACCCAATTTCCCGCAAAATGCCCTACCTAGGAGTCGAACCTATCTTTTTCCTTTCTTTCACTATGTTCAGTGCTACCACCCATTTAGTATGTTTTTAAACAAAGTATGTAAATTATTCATGATGACGATGTTGGAATGGTCGAATCTCACGAAATTACAGCTTAGCCGTTATGGTGAATATTATTCAAAAATGGAGTTTTCAAAAAACGGCTTCGATATATATACGTCAGAGATTGACGACAAAGGAATTGATTTTATCGTCAGAAAAGTCGGAGATTCTCCCAATATCTATTATTACGAAATTCAAGTAAAAACGATTCGATGGCCAGACAGCAAATACGTTTTCATGAGAAAGTCTCAATTTCCCATTAACAAAAACGTATTTTTATCCCTAATAATCATTAAAGACGGGAGACTTTTCCATTATCTCATTTGCTCCGACGAATGGAATAAGCGCGCGTACTCTTTTTTCAAAGATCGCAGGTATGAAGGTAAAAAAAGCAAGCCAGAATGGGGGCTGAACCTTACCCAAAAAAGTTTGCCAATACTCGATGCTACATTTAGATTCGAAAATACGATAACACGCCTCTAAGGTTAGCTGATAAGACGCGATTTTATCTCTCTGCAGGCAAGGACTAATTATCGATTCGCGCCAAATATCGCATTATGGTAGTGGTTTTTTAAAGGAAAAAAATCGGTTGAAAATGGATTAGCGCATGCTTTCACACAATCAATGTGTCTTTTATGGAACTGACCGATGAAAAAATTGAAGAACTTCTTACTTTGGGGCACGAGGCACCTGAATTAGACGAAACCTTCCTCGTTGATGGTCGAGAAATGCTTGCTTTATATAGGAGAATGCGTTCTGCACCAGCGTCAGAGGTGAAATATAGCTAATTTCAAGAGAGGGAGTCTAGCCTATGGCTAGACGCCTTGGTCGGGAATCGAACCCGAGTCGGAGGCTGTTTGCGCGACGCCCCTCGTTTCTTTCTGGTCGAGGTCTTTCTTTTCTAAAGAAAGAGGTCGTTCGACAAGCCCCAATGCTAGCCGCTACACCACCAAGGCAGTGAAGGAGAAATTAAGGCAGGAAAGAAATAAAAAAGGCATATCGGGGGGAGTGGACACCGCAGAGGAAGGGGAGAAGCAGCTGCAGAGGAGGGGAAGGGGTCATGCATAGGAGGGTAGAGGCGACCCGAGTAGGGAACCTCGGTTCCCTAGAGGGGTCAGTCCCGAAGGCCGGATTTGAACCGGCAACCGTCTGATTTCCAACCTGGCGTCGTTCGTGCCTAAAAGGGGGCACCCATGCCGAACTACAGTTTCGTCTCTCGAGAGAACAGACGCTCTGCCAGATTGAGCTACTTCGGGAAGAAGAAATATTTAGGAAAAAGCGATTTTTAAGGGATTCTATTGGAGGGTTCTGAGAACAAATATTATGGGAAAAGCGGTTTTAAAGCGCTTCGTTGGGAAGGAAGCACAGGCGCCGAAATAAGGGTTTTGGGGATTCGGGCAAGACCGTGTTTTTGGAGTCGTGAAAAGGGTTTTAAAAAGCTTTTTCCGTAATAGGGGCATGAATCGATTTGCTCGCGTACTAGCCGTTTTTATCGTCGGCTTCCTCTTGCTTCCTTTGGTTCACGCGGTAACCATTGAGGAAAAGATTGCCCAGTACCGGCTCAAGAACGAGACGGCGGACGTCGGCCAAATCACGGTGGAGAACGCGAGCTACTTCCTCGTGCGCTTCAACGAAAACCTTTCTCTTATCTTCAACGAGAGCCTCCACCTCGTGGAGGACGAGAACGTCGTGCAAAACGTGCTCTACAGCTACTACCAGAGCGCGGGAAAGCTGGGCTTCAACGACGTGGCGGCCCAGGAAATCAACAACTCGTTCTACCAAGCGCTTGTATCCTACCAGCCCTGCAACAAGGTGTTCTACGACCTCGTGGAGGACAACTTCCTGATCAGGGACTACCGCTGCATCGAGACGAATACGGGAAGAATATGCGACGTGTCCTTCGCCTATCGGAAGAACATCTCCGACAACTTTGTGCTGCTGAATAAGGAAGTCGACCAGTTGGTGCCCCTGTCCGTTTCAGGAGACTCCGAAACCATCCTGGCCGCGCTATCGAAAGTGCGGGATTATTCGAAGACGCTGGAAACGGACATCGGCAACTTCGAGGGCTATTACAAATACTTCCGCGGGGACACGCTGGCCAGCGACCCCAAGTGCGGCTATAATCCTTCGCCCTTGCGCACGGTCCGCACGAAGGCCGAGAACGGCATCGCGGCAGGGGTCACGGATGTCAAGGGGGACGCGAAGAAGCTCCTGGAAGGATACGAGGAACGAAAGCTCGTCGAGAAGCTGAAGGGCGTGCAGGAGAAAGGGGAAAAACTGTTGGAAGAAATACAGAACTTTTCCGCGCGAGTTGAAGAGACCTACCTGGTAGACGCGCTGAAGAACAACGTCTCCTCCTTGAAACAAGAATTCGAGGAACACCTCAAACGCGCCAAGAACGTGAGCGAAGGCGAGGCGGCGTTCCAACAGCTCAGTCAAAAGGCGGATGCCGTGAAGGCCTACGAGGAGTCCATCGAAGGCGTCCTGGAAGCGTACAAGAACACGTCTGAAATCCTGCAGAACACGAGTACAGCGCTGAGCAAGGCGAAAACCAAGTATGGCCCCAACGACGAGCGCTTGCCGAAACTGGAACAGAAGTACGTGGAGTTGGGACAAAAGTTGGACAACGAGCGCACGGAAATCGAGATCGGGAACGCGTTGAACCGTTCGGCCAGCGTCAGTGCGCTGCAAAAAGAAGCCCAAGAGCTTTACAACCGCGTCAGCACGCTTCCAGCCAAAGAAAGCGAGGTCGACCCCCTCATGGTCGCGGCGCTGGCCGTCATCCTGCTCACGGTGGCGGGACTCGTCTACTATTTCAAGCTGCGCAAGCCTCGGGGAGGCAAGGAAGTCGACGTGCGCGCGCTCTACAAGAAACAGGAAGAGCAAAACCGCAAGGCCCTCACGCCCCGTCCTGAAAAGAGTTAGCACGCCGGGTGTGCCTCAAAAAAGGAGGAAAGAAGGCCGGGAAGCACGATTCAAAAAGTATTTATTTAGTACCACCCCCAGAACTTGAACTCTTTTGGGACGTTTGCAGGGCAGCTATTCCCATGTCGTACAAGGACCTTCTTTCCACTCCGGGGCTCAAGGCCGTACTGTTCACGCTGTTCATGACCAGTTTCGGGTTCGGCGTCATCATTCCTTTGCTCCCGTTCTACTCACTTTCCCTGGGCGCGAAGCCATTCGAGCTAGGCATGCTCACGGCCACATTCGCCTTCCTGAGCTTTCTTTTCGGTCCCGTCATGGGAAAGATGGCCGACCGTTTTGGGAGGAGGAAAGTGCTGTTGGTCAGTACGGCAGGCTTCATCGTGCCCTACGTCATCTTCGCCTATTCGGAACATTTTCCAACCCTATTCATTGCGCGGGCGCTGGAAGGCATCTTTGCCGCCGGAATCTTTCCCTCGTGCATTTCCCTCCTCTCCGACTACACGTCCGAGGAGCAGCGCGGGAAAGCCATGGGCGTCGTCGGAATGACGTTTTCCTTGGGATTCATTTTCGGCCCCGCGTTCGGAGGCATCGTGTCCCACTTTTCGGTCAGGGCCACGTTCTTGCTCTCCGCCCTGCTTTCCGGCATCAACTTCGTCTTCGTCTTCCTTCAAGTCAGGGAGCCCCAGGAAAAAAGGGAAAGCAAGGACTTGGCGGTGAAGGAAGTCGGGCTCCTCCAACACCTTTCCTCCCCCTTGCTCTTCCTGTTCCTTTCCACGTTCATGACGGCGTTCATGATCGGAGGCATTGACGCGACGCTCGCGCTGTACACGGGCGAGCGCCTAGGCTTCTCTTCAGGGGAAGTGGGACTCGTGTTCACGTACGTAGGCTTCCTCATCATGGGCATGCAGTTCGTGGCAGGACAACTCATCAACACATATGGCGAGCTGAAACTCATTCCCCTAGGATTCCTGTTAAGCGGCGTAGGGTTTTTCCTCCTCACCTATACGACGTCGTGGGCCCTTCTCTTGTTCCCCCTGGCCATTTTTGTCGCTGGAAACGCGCTCGTCTTCCCGTCCGTCAATTCGCTCATCACGAAGAAAGTGAGGGCCAGGAGGGGGGTCGTCTTGGGGCTCGTCAACTCCTTCCAGTCGCTCGGGCAAATCGCCGGTCCCTTGCTCGGCGGGTTCCTCTATGGAATCAGCCACACCCTCCCCTTTTTCGTGATGGCGGTCCTGATTTGGGCGTTCATGGGACTTTTCCTCCTGGTGGGCGCGGGCTGGGTCTCCCGCTTTCAATAAGCTGCGTAAAACCCCCTGTTTAAAAAATATAGCCAAAGCAAACTAGCGTATGGACGTTTCCAGCCTTTTCCTCAAGCCGAAAGGCAGCGCCTACTTCGACTCGGCCGCCACCTCCCTCACCACCCTTCCCGTGCTCCAGAAGATGCAGGAGTATTATGAGAACTATCGAGCGAACATCCACCGGGGGGCGCACCATTTTACGCGCCAAGCCTCCGAAGAATACGAACAAGTGTACGAGAAGCTGGCGAAGTTTTTCCACGCTTCTTCCCAAGAGTTTGTCAGTGTCCGCAACACCACGGAAGCCATCAACGCGGTGGCGCTTGGAATGGAGTGGAAGGAAGGCGACGAAGTCGTCGTGACGGAAGCGGAACACCATTCGAACTTGCTGCCGTGGCTCCGTCTGAAAAGCAAGGGCGTAAAAATAAGAATATGGGAAGCGGACAACGTAGGAAAGCTATGGCCTGAAAAGCTCGCACCCCTCGTGTCTAAAAAAACAAGGCTCGTGGCGTTTACCGCTTGCAGCAACGTCTTGGGAACAAAAATTCCTGTAAAAGAGCTTGCCAAAACCGCCAAAGAGGCCTCTTCAGGGAAGGCGTTGGTGCTGGTAGATGCCGCGCAGTACGTGGGCCACCACCCCGTCGACGTGAGGGAGTGGCCCGTCGAATTCCTCGCGTTTTCCGGGCACAAGTGCTTCGGCCCTACAGGAATAGGCGTGTTGTTCCATGACGAAAACGCGCCCTTGCAGCCCTGGTTCGTAGGAGGAGGCACCATTCGGGAAGCATCGCTTGACTCGTACACGCTCTTGGAGCACCGCGAGCGGTTTGAGGCGGGGACGCCGGCCATCGCGGAATGGATTGGGTTGGGAGCTGCGCTCGACACCATCACCAAAATAGGGTATTCGAACATCGAGGCGCATGACAAGCAATTGGTGGAAAGCATGCTGAAGGCATTCCAAGGACAACCCCACAACAACGTACAATTGTATGGGCCCGTGAATGCCGAAGACAAGTCCTGTGCCTTGTTTGCCTTCAACGTCAGGAATCTACCGCACCATGAAACCGCGGTCATGCTCGACCAATTAGGGTTTGCGATGCGTTCGGGACACCATTGCGCCATGCCCTTGACGAAAAAACTCGGCGTGGAAGGCACGGTGAGAGCCTCCCTGCACCTGTATAACACTGCAGAAGAAGTGGAAAAATTCGGGCAAGCGCTAAAACAGGTATCCCTGCTCGCATAAGCAAGGGAAAAATAAGGTATATACAAAATGGTCCTTTGTTTCGTCGCCCTATTCGTTTTCGCCGTGCTCGGCATCTTTTCCGCCAAGTACCGGACGCTCGCGAAAGAGGCGTTCGACTGCGTCCTCCGCACGGCCACCTTGAGGCCCTGCGAAAGCAAACTGGATGAAAGGTTGAAGGCCACCCTCCTGGCAAAAATATTGCCGCATTCCCCTTCCACGGCGCGCTTCCTCAACAAAAACTACCAAGCGATGTCCATCCTGTTCACGCTCCTCTTCTTTTCAAGCATGGCGTATTCCATCTATTCCACGTACAATTACGCCGTTTACGGGAACTGCAACGGCCCGCAAAGCACGGGCTTCTGCGCGTTCGACTTGGTGTTCGGCAAGAAGCCTTCCGACATTATTCCCATTGCGCCAGGAGTTGGCCCCACGCTCGGCAACGGAAGCGTTGTCCTCGTGGAAGTCGGGTGCTACAGTTGTCCTTACACGCGGGCCGCGCAGCCTTTCCTCAAACAATTCCTTGCAAAACACCCGGAAGTGAAACTCGAGTTCCGCGTGCTGCCCCTGCCCAACCACGAGAACAGCTTCATTTCCGCGCAAGCGGCTTTCTGCGCCGAGGAAAAGGGAAAATTCTGGGAAATGCATGACGAATTATTCGCCGATAAAGTCCATTCGCGAGCAAATTTGGGTAAAATGGCAGGAAAATTGGGCATGGGTTCCACGGAATTCTTTGCTTGCCTGGATTCCGAGCGTTCCAAACAGCGCGTGGAACAGGACAAGCAGGCAGGCATTGCTGCAAACATCTTCGGGACGCCCACCTTTTTCCTGAACGGCGTGATTCTGGTGGGCCCGCAGACCTCAACGCAATTCGAGAACGCGCTAGCGGGAAAAGCAACGAACTCGACAGAAAGCGGGGGCTTCTGCCCTCCCGAAATCCAGGAGTAAACGCTTATTTCCTTCCCTCTTTTTCCATGACTCTTAATTTCTGCAAGTAACTCTCAGCCGATTCGCGGATGCGCTCCTCATCCTTTTCCGTCGTCTGCCGCATGATTTTTGCGGGAACGCCTACGACCACGCTGTGCGGGGGGATTTTCATGCCCTCCAACACCACCGCTCCTGCGGCAATAATGCTCCATTCCCCTACCTCGCAATTGTTCAGAAGCGTGGCGTGCATTCCAATCAACACGTTGTCCCTTACAATACACCCATGAACAATAGCGCCATGCCCCACCGTTACATTGTTGCCGATGGAAACGTTTTTTCCGTGCACCACGCACGTCTCCTGGATGCTCACGTTGTTCCCTACGCGGATTTCGCCTTCATCCGCACGCAGGCAGGCGAAAGCGGCAATGTACAC
>SBBD01000061.1 GCA_005239845.1 archaeon
CACGGCGCCGTTCTTCATCAGTGGAAAATGAACTTCCGTCAGCACGTCCTTGTTCCCCGTCACCGTCACGAACACGTCCCCGACCTTCGCCGCCTCTTTCATGGAAAGGACTTCAAAACCGTTCATGACCGCGTCCAGCGCCTTCACGGGGTCCACTTCCGTCACGATCACGCGGGCATTCATGCCCCTCGCCTTCAGCGCGAGGCCCTTGCCGCAATACCCGAAACCCGCCACTACGAAAACTGAGCCTGCAATCAACAGGTTGGTCGCTCGCAAAATTCCGTCCAACGTGCTCTGGCTCGTGCCCTGCACGTTGTCGAACATGCGCTTGGTCGGCGTATCGTTGACGGCAAACACGGGATATTTCAACGCACCGGCCTTGGCCATGGCCCGCAAGCGGATGACTCCGGTCGTCGTCTCTTCCTGCCCCCCCATCACGTTTTTCAGCAGTCCTTTTCGCTTCGAGTGCAGCGTGTGGATCAAGTCCGCGCCGTCGTCCAGCGTGAGGTGCGGCTTGCAGTCCAGCACGGCGTTCACGTGCGCGTAGTATTCCTCGTGGTTTTCCCCTTTCTTCGCAAAAACACGGAAGCCTTCAAGCGCAAGGGCGGCGGCCACGTCGTCTTGCGTGCTCAGAGGATTCGAAGCGCACAAGGAAACCCCGGCGCCTCCCGCCCGCAAGGTGCGCACCAACACCCCGGTCTCTTTGGTCACATGCAAACAAGCGGCAATTTTTTTTCCTTTCAACGGCTTTTCTTTCAGGAAGCGCTCGCGGATTTTCATTAAGGTAGGCATGTGCTCTTCGGCCCATTGCAGCTTGCGTTTCCCTTGCTCGGCAAGGTTCAGGTCTTTGACGTCATAATCCACGGGATCTTCCCTTGAACGAGGTGAACCAAAAGCATAGAGTGAGAGAAGGAGAAGCTATAAAAAGGTTGTTCGCTGAAAGCCTGCGAAAGAGGTTGATATTTAATGGGAGCACGTCCCCGAAAGTGGAAAAAAGCCGGCCGTATGAGATGGAAGTGGGTGCGCAAGCGCCGTCGGAGACTGAAACGCAAACTCAAGCGCCGCGTCGGAGAGCTGTAAGCGGTTAGTTTTAAATAGCTACAGCGCCTGCAGTTCTTCATGCGAAAACTCTTGCGGTTAGCCATCGCCTTCAGCTTGCTCGTTCCTTTCGTGGCAGCGGATGTCATCTACTTGCACTGCCCCACCTTGTTCACGAAAAGCGTTTCCACGATTACAGCAAACTATTTCAAGGGCAACCCGCCGGTACCGAGTTGCGTCGGACTGAATATTACAGTCGACCCTCCTGGCTATCCCCCTACACCCAACGCTTTGACCACCACCTGCGTCTCCAACGGCCTGATGACCTTCAACATTTCAACGCCTTCCTCAAAGACGTATAACATTACTGGATATTCCAACCCGGCGTACCCTGGGACCGATGGAACCACCGTATCCTGCCTCGTGCAGCGAAAGTCATTTAATGTCTCGATTACCGTGCCCGAATTTTCGTGGCTCCTGCTGCCACTTTTCGCCGCGGGGGCTTTGTTCCTCCTGCGGAAATCCAGGAAAAAACGAAAGAAAGGATAAGGGGGGCATAGCGAGGCACGTTCGAGGGGTCGTACTGAATATGAGCGAATTCGTTCCGTGGGTGGAAAAGTATCGCCCGAAAAGGCTCTCGGACGTCTTGGGAAACGCCGCCATCGTACGGCAGCTCCAGGCGTTCGCCGAGACCAAGAATCCGCCTCACTTGTTGCTTGCGGGCCCTGCCGGAAGCGGGAAGACCTCGTGCGCCCTCGCCTTTGCTAACGAACTGTTCGGCGACCAAGCGGGGCAGGCCCTCCTCGAGCTGAACGCCTCGGATGAGCGCGGGATTGACGTGGTGCGCACGAAAATCAAGGACTTCGCCCGCACGATGGCGCTGGCGAGCGTGCCCTTCAAAATCGTTTTTCTGGACGAGGCGGATGCCCTGACTCCCGACGCGCAGCAGGCGTTGCGACGCACCATGGAGAAATATTCCACGAACACTCGATTCCTCCTCTCCTGCAACTACAGCAGCCGCATCATCGAACCCATCCAGTCCCGTTGTTCTGTGTTCCGTTTCGCGCGCTTGCAGGACGAGGACTTGCGGAAAATGGCGGGGCACATTACCCAAAATGAGAAAGTCAAAATCGAGGAAAAAGCGGTGGACGCGCTGTTGTATGTGGCGGAAGGAGACGCGCGCAAGCTCATCAACACCCTGCAGGGCGCCAGCAGCCTTTCCCAAAAAATCACTTCCGAGGAAATCTACCAGATTGCCAGCAGGGCACGGCCCGAGGAAGTCGAGAAGATGGTGCGCGCGGCCCTGAAAGGGGAATTCCTGCAGGCGCGCCAGCTGCTGAACGACGTCATGCTCAAGTACGGCATGTCGGGAGAGGAAGTCTTGCTGCAAATCTTCCGGGAGGTCACGGGCATGGACATTCCGGACAAGGAGAAAGTGCTGCTCGTGGACAAAATAGGGGAGTATGACTTCCGCATGATGGAGGGGGCGAACG
>SBBD01000060.1 GCA_005239845.1 archaeon
CCTCAAACTGGGGGGAAACCGTAGGTTGCCCCGCGGTTCGGATTTGAACCCGGGTTGCAGGATTGAGAATCCTGCGTCCTTGACCGGACTGGACGATCGGAGCGTTCAGCAAAAGAAGGGAAACATAGCTTAAAAATACGTTCTCCGAATCTTGAAAATCCGCCAGGGAACAGCGTGGACGACAGGGGTTATAAACGCCAAGGGGGACGCGAACCCTGGAAAACGGAGAAATAGAAATCATAAAAAAGGAAAAGCAAGGGAGGGCCCCTGAAGGGAAAGCGCGGGCCTTCCGTGCTCATTCCTCTTCCTCACCGAAAACCGAAGCCATTTTATCGTCCAGCTCCTCCATCCGCTTGGCCTCCTCGTCCTCGCCCTTGCTCTTTTCCTTCATGAGGTCCACGATGGCGTCCGCCAGGTCGTCCAGCTTCTTGCCATACTTCCCCTCCAAGCGTTTCTTGACCTTTTCCTTCAAGAGTTCCTTCTTCGCCCAATAGCCCAGTATGTAGGCGTAGTCCACGTTGCCCGGCCCGCAATATCCGGAACGGCACTGCATCTCATATCCCCGACAACCGCATGCTCCGCTTTCGCACATATGAAATCCCTCGGATGTATTGAACACCCAATATTGGATAGCCAATACTTATATTTAAAGCTTTGCTTCTCCTATGCTTTTTCATGCAAGAAGGCTGCGACATGCGGGGCTACCTCTCGTTCCTCATCTTGTGGCTGCTAAGCAAGAAGCCCCTGGCCGGCAGCGAGTTGGCTGAGGAAATAGGGAAGCGCAAGGGCGTGCGGCCCAACCCGGGCACCATCTACCCCACGCTCGCGGATTTGAGTCACCGCAAGGCCGTGTCCTTCAAGATGCAGGGGAAGAAAAAAGTCTATTCCCTGACGCCGAAGGGCCGGCAGATGCTGCAGGAGTCCGTGGACTTCTTCTGCCACTGCTTCCACGACGTGTTTTCCAAATAGCCTAAGCTCATGGTTGCCGTCCCTTGATTCTCTCCTATTGCCTAGGGCTTTCCTTTCCGTTTAAATGCCTTTTTTCCCTTAATCCTTCTTCTTGCAGGGGTGGCAGAGCCAGGTCAAATGCGGCAGATTCAGGGTCTGTTCCCTTAGGGGTTCGAGAGTTCAAATCTCTCCCCCTGCATTGCCCCCTCCAGGGGAACCCAGGTTCCCCCACTTGGGTCGCCTCTCCCCCTCCTCTTCATTATCTTTGGCGCGGAGCCACCGCACCTTTCTTGTTAAGAAAGGGGCAAGGCGTTCCTAATCTCTCCCCCTGCATCTTGTTTTTTGCGTAAGAGGTTAGTTTTCTTGCCAGAATTCATGCGGTTTTAGCTCGTAAATTGCTGCAAAAACTAGCCTGTTATGGAATTTTTAGTACGCAAAAAAAGAGCTAACCTTTAATAAAAACCAGGATTCTAGCCAAGACGAGCCGTCCACGTATTTCAAAGTGGAACTCGCGGCTTGCGGAAGGCATCCAAACCCCCAGCGTAGCTTCTTAAAAGAGAGCCCGTCCAATATATTTACCAGTTAAAGTGCTTCCGCATGAGTGAATCCCAGAAATGGCTTGAACGGGCAAGCGGGGATTTAAAAGACTCCGCCTACAACCTGAAGGGAAAGAGGTTCAGGACGGCGCTCTTTCTAGCTCAGCAGGCTGCCGAGAAGGCACTGAAGGCAGTGCTAATCAAGAAAAAGGGGAAATTCGAACGGATTCATGACCTCGTAAAGCTCGCAAAAGAAGCTGAGGCGCCTGAATCCATCATTTCCATGACGGCGGCCCTGTCGCCTTTTTACCTGCAGATGCGTTATCCGGATGCGGAGTTTGATGAAACTGAGCTATCCGCAGCCGCAGCCAATACTCTTCACAACTATGCGAAGGAGATAATAAAATGGGCAAAAGCGGAGATCTCAAGATAGTCGGGGCGTTCAAGCGCATAATTGGGAGAACTTTGCACTTGGAAAAGGTGGTGCTTTTCGGCAGCCGGGCCTCCGGAAAGCCGAGAAAAGGAAGCGATTTCGATCTAATAATGGTGAGCCAAAGCTTCAAGGGGCTGAAATGGTTCGAAAGGAGCCCGAAGCTGCTGCTGGAATGGCACAAGCGGTTCGATTACCCGGTAGACCTCCTGTGCTATACTCCGGAGGAATTTGAAAAAAGGCTTGAGGGCACGAATATAGTATCCGAGGCGCTCAAGCACGGCATAGTAATTTGATGAGCCGCAGGTTGTCTTCAAAGGTCGGACTCTAGCATCATCCTTGTGGTGCTCCCCCTGCATTTTTACTTGATTCACAAATTATTTTTTTACGTGTTGGGCCGATGGCAAATGAAAAAACAAGTTTTTTCCGCGGTCGTGAAGATGACAGGCATCAACCCCTACATCGAAGTCCCCGCGAACGTCAGCCAAGCCCTCGTGAAAACTTCGGGAAGGAAAGGGTTCATTCCCGTCTGGATGAAATTGAAGGGCAGGCGCTTCCAAGCCAACGTGGTGCCCATAGGAAAGGGAAGACACGTGCTCTACTTGAACCTCCAGATGCGCTTGCCTACGAATACGAAGGTGGGGGACAAAATAACTATTGCTCTAGCTCACGACGCTTCCAACCGCGCACTTCCCATCCCTTCCATTCTTCGGAAGGCCTTGAAAGAAAAAAGTTTATGGGAACGGTTCTTGCAATTCCCTCCCTCGCACCGCAAGGAGTTCATTCGTTACCTGCAATTCCTCAAAACAAAAGACTCGCGCCTTAGAGCAGTGCAAAAAATCATCACCCACGTCCGGAAGCAAAGGATGTGGTTCAGAAACCAAAGAAAGAGGGGGAAAAGGCCGTAATTCAGTGGAGGACGGCGCTTCCCAGAATGCGGAGGCCTTTCGCGTTCAGGTCGCAGAGCAAAAGCGTTTCCCCGCTGTTGTACGCCAACGGCTTCTCGCAGACGAGCTTGGCCTTCCCTTTTTCCCCCGCCTTCAATTCCTTTTCCAGTTCCAGTTTGGCTGGGTGGAACTGGAGGCCCAAGCTTACATGGTACGTTCCGCTTACCAACGGCGTTTTCGCGAATGGGGTTGCATGCACTTCACACTCCAGTTCCCTGCCTGTTTTCACAGGTTCCTTGGAAAGCACGGTTCCCCTCGCCATTTCCTCGCTTTTCACTCCTTTCAAGGACAAGCCAACCCGGTCTCCCGACTGCGCGGCCTTCACGTCCTCGTCATTCTTCTGGATGCTCTTCACTTCTACTTCCTTCCCCAGCGGCGCAGTATACAGATTGTCATGCACCTTTACCTCTCCTTGCTTCAGGAACCCCAAGGCGACCGTTCCCACGCCTTTCACTTCAAAGCAGTGGTCCACCAGCGCCTCTGCCGGGCCTTCCTTGGCGATACTTTCCTGCGCCAGCAAGTAGTTCTTGGCCTCCGGGAAGGAAGGAAAGATTTTGCAGTCTTTGAGCTTCGTGTTTTTAAGGAGTGGCGCCAAGTCCAAGCTATTGGTAACGAAAACGGCTTTCTGAAAGTTCAGGGAGTCCAGCGCCACGATGATCTCCCCGAGCTCGGGAGACAAGGAATCGGCAAGCATTAGCGCGTCATCGGAGAGGGCAAGCGCTTGCAGGAGGGAAGAAAGCTTTGCGGGATACGCGGCAGGGTCGATGGCCGTCACGATCTTGCCTTGGAAGACTGCGTGGTAAAACCCGAGATCGTCCACGCTTCCCTTCTTTCCCAAGGCTTGCGCTGCCTCCTGCCTTTTCTCCGCCTCTTGGCCTAATATGGCGACATTCAAGCTGGGCATGCTTTTCACGAATGGGTTACTACCCCTTGCCGCGAAAATTATTTTAAGCAGTTAGTGTAAAGGAAAATGGCCGCGTGGAGGAAAAAACAAGGCGGCTTTGAAGTGTGGTGTTGTCGTATGGTCATGGCCATGGACGAGCTGGACAAGTGGTTCTGGGTAGCCATGGCCGCGCTCCTTTTGCTGTTGATGTTCTTGTTCCGCGGCTACTTTGGTTGAATGTATTTACTTCCAGGTTTGTATGCTGCTTAAGCATTTGAAAACGCTTATTAAGTCGCTTAAGTGCTTGCTTAACCATGCACTTTTCCTTGCGGAAAAAGCCGAGCCTGCCGATGCTTGCGCTCCTCATTTTAACGATAGGCACGCTGGGTTTCCTGTACGTACAAGAGATGCAGGCTTTCAAGGCAACGGCCTTGGCAGCTCCGCCAACTATTACTCCAACTGCGATAGCAAAAGTGGGGGGTGAAGCTACTGAAACCGTTTCGCGCATCCAGGCGGGAGCGCCCCGCGTCGAAGTCTTTCCGCCTTTCCCTCCGGAAAACGAGTCGGACGCTGCGGCCCAGGCCGCTGCAGAACAGTCTCCTGCTGCACAGCCGTTGGCAGGAGCCCAAGAACAAGCTTTGGATCAGAAAGTGTTGGGCCAGCAAACGTTGGATGTCCCCTCAACGGCTTCCCGAGAAACGCAAGCGCTGCAGGCTGCTCCTTCTGAAACGAGGGCGGCTGGCAGCCTATTCGACAATCCTTACTTTGTGTTTCTTGTAGGAGCCGGCGTCAGCATCCTTCTTTTCCTGAACTTCTTCAAAGTCGAGCCTTCTCCTCCGGAAGTCTTGGGTTCTGATGTGTTCCGCACGCTTTCTTCCGACACGCGCGTGGAAATGCTGCATGCGTTGAACCAGCGGCGCAAGACGCTTTCCGAGCTCGCGAAAGAAGCGGAAATCTCGTTGCCGGGCGCCAAGCAGCACTTGGAAAGGTTGGAGGAAGCCGGCCTCGTACGAAAGCTGGACGAGGGAAGGAAGTGGAAGTACTACGAGCTCACGGGGCTCGGCAAGCGCATCATCCTGGAGAAGCTGGCATAAACCGAGTGCCTACGCTGCCTTTACCTGGTCTAGGAACTTGCGAATAGGCGATGTGGGGTTTTATAGGCTTCTAGTTTTTTTTCAAGGGGCGGCGCTCTTCCAGACGAGGGGCAGCGTGAACTCCAAGTAGATTTCAACGAGCGTGACGGCCACGAGCACGGCAAGGAACGTCACGAACAGCATGAGCAAGACTTTCGGCGTCTTCTTGTATTTTTCTAATAACGAATCGTAGACGAAGCTGGCCAGGAAGACGAGGGGGAAAACGAGCGCGGTAGCCGCCAGGGACAGCAGGAAGATGAACCACGCCTGCGATGCCACGAACGCAACGTCGACCATGAAAATGCTTTGCGCCACAGCCCATTAAAACCTTTTTGGCCTAATAAGGGAAAAACGGGGGTTTGGCATGTATACGGCGTGGTTGCTCGGCATCACAGTGGCCGTGTTCTTCCTGCAACTGATTCTCGGGCAGGGCTTCTGGGAACTCTTCTGGCTGAACCCTGCAACCGTTTACCAACAGCCGTGGACTGTTTTCACGTCCATGTTTTTGCACGGAGGGTTCACGCACTTGTTCTTCAACATGTTCGCCTTGCTCATTTTCGGC
Organism: archaeon; assembly: GCA_005239845.1. GTDB lineage: Archaea > Micrarchaeota > Micrarchaeia > Norongarragalinales > SBBD01 > SBBD01. Next base: position 5,440 of record SBBD01000060.1, read on the forward strand.
CCCGTCCTGGAAAGCCGCATTGGCAGCAACCGCTTTTTGGGGCTCTACGTTGCTTCAGGAATCCTGGGAAGCGTGGGCTACATTTTGACGGGAGGCGTGCATCCCGCTCTAGGGGCTTCGGGAGCCATTTTCGGCATCTTGGGCGCTCTCGTGGCGTTGGAACCGAACATGATGGTGTTCGTGGGCTTCATTCCCATGCCCATGTGGCTGGCAGGCCTTTTCTGGTTCTTCACGGAAACGCTTTCCGGCGTGGCGAATCTTACGAACATCGCGAACTTCGCCCACGTGTCAGGACTTGTAGTCGGCTATTTCTACGCAAGGCACTTGAAGCCCAAGCTGTGGCAGTACGGCGGATGAAAAGATAAAGGCTTAAGTAGGCTTGTTTTTTTGTGTTAGTATGGCTTAGCGTGGTGCTTCATGGGTTTCTTCAAGGGGTATGACGTTCGGGGCTTGGTGCCGCAGGAACTGGACGAGGCCGTCGCGGAGAAGCTGGGAAAAGCGTTCGGCACGTTCCTGGCGAAAAAGCGGCAGCAGGGCAAGCCCGTCTTCCTTGCAAGGGACAACCGCACGCACTCCTTTAGGCTCAAAGAAGCGTTTTCTGGAGGGTTAAGGTCTGCAGGATTTGATGTATTGGACATCGGGGTGGTTCCCACGCCCGTCCTCCAGTTCGCGTTGGCCACGAACAAGGCGGCAGGCGGCTGCATGGTCACGGCGTCCCACAATCCTCCCGAGTACAACGGCTTCAAGATGTATTCCCGAAACCTGCCCCTGCTTTCCCAGGAAATGCAGGAACTGGAAACGGTTTTTGGAGAGGCTTCGTTTGTACGCGGAAGGAAAGGAAAGGAAAAGAAATTCAAAATCTTGGAAGCGTACGTGGCGGATTTGCTGAAGCGCGTGAAGTTGCGCCGGCCGTTGAAAGTCGTGTTTGATGCGGGGAATGGCACGTGCGGACCCTTGGCGCGCGTGTGCTTGGAGCTCTTGGGCTGTCGCGTGTTCGGTCTTTTTGAAGACGTGGAATCCGCGTTCCTGAACCACTTGCCGGACCCCCACAAGCCGGAAAACCTGAAGTGGCTGCAGGAGGAGGTCGTGCGGCAGCACGCGGACGTGGGCATCGCGTTCGATGGCGACGGCGACCGCGCTGCCTTCGTGGACAATGAAGGAAAAATCATAAGAGGGGATGATGCCTACGTGCTTTTCGTGCGGGACGTGTTGAAGCGAAACCCCAAGCGCATCCTCATTTACGAACTTCGCTTTTCCAAGGTGGTTCCTGAAGAGATTACGCGTTTGAAGGGCAAGGGAATCATGTCTCGGGCAGGAAGGATTGCCGTTCGCGAGGAATTGGAGAAGCGGGACGCGGTCTTGGGTGGGGAGATTACGGGCCATTTCTCGTTTGCAGAGCATTTCGGTTTCGATGACGGCCTTTTTGCAGGCGCGAAAATGGCGGAAGTCGTTTCCTACTTGCCGCACTCCCTTTCCAAAGAACTGGCGGCCATCCCGAAGTATCCTGCTACGCGAGAGTTGCGTTTGCACTGCGTGGATTCCAAGAAAAAATACGTTTTAAAGCACGTGGAAAAGGGGCTCAAGGAAAAACACGCAGGACGCGTAAAAACAATGGACGGGGTTTACTTGGATTTGGAACATTCGTGGGGCTTGGTGCGGCCTTCTAACACGGAGCCCGCGCTTACCTTGAGGTTCGAGGGCAGGACCGAACGCAGGCTGGAACACGTCTACCGCTTGTTTGGAAAGTTGTTGAAGGAAAAAGGAGTCGTGCTTCCCCCGCTTTCTACAGCGGTTTCTTGAGCTCATGCGCTTTTCTTCCCAGAAGTATTGGCCGGCCTTTTTCGGGCTTCTAATTATCGGGATTGCGCTCCGCAGCAACCTGTTCTTGCTTCCCATGAACGACGAGGCGCTTTATGCCACGTTCGCCGTGGAGAGCCACGTGCGTTTCGACAGCGACGCCAACCCCGAGCACCCGCCCTTCGCCAAATGGGTTCTCGGACTTCCGGTCTGGCTCCTTCCCCTCGACCGCTCCGAGTTCCTAAAACTAGGCGCGGAGTATGCGGCCATTCCGCCAGTACCCTACATTGAAGAATTCGCCCGCACCTACTTGCCTCCCATGCGGTTGGTCTCTCTTGTTTTTTCTATTTTACTTGCCCTGTCCGTCTGGTTTTTTGCCAGGAAATGGGTGGGCGAAGAGGCGGCCCTCGCGTCCTTGTTTTTGCTTCTTCTTTCCCCCAACCTTTTGCTTTACGCAAACGCGGTGATGCTGGAAACCGTTTTCCTCTTCTTCTTCACCACGTCCATCCTCTTTTACCTCTTCCGATACCGCGAACAGCGCACTTGGCTGAACCGCCTCCTTCTGTGCCTGCTGCTCTTCCTAGCGATGAG
>SBBD01000015.1 GCA_005239845.1 archaeon
CTCTTCGCGCGCTCCCTATCTTCAAGGCCTGTAGCATACCCATAAAATAACCTAAATGATGGTTATTATAACCTAAATGATGGTTATTAAGCTTTTCTACGGCCGGGATGCTGTGGGTCCGTTGCCCCTTACGGAAACAGGACCACTTTGCCGCAGTTGCCGCTCTTCATGAGCTCGAACGCCTTCTCGTACTCTTCCAGCTTGAACTGATGAGTAACAATCTTCCGCAAGTCCACTTTCTTGCTCGCCAGCAGGTCCTTTACCTTGTGCCACGTGTCAAAAAGTTTCCTTCCGTTGATTCCTCTTACGGTAGCCTGCTTGAACACGATGGCGTTCGTGATGTCGAGCGTGACCGGCTGGCCGAACACGCCCAAAATGGCGGCACTTCCTCCGGGACGCAGGCTCTCGAAGCCCTGCTGCAGCGCCTTTTCATTGCCCGACATTTCCAAAAAAACATCTACGCCCCGTTTTGTTTCCTTTAGGATGTGCTGGGCCGCATTTTCGGTCTTCGCATTAATCACTATGTCCGCGCCGTTCTTTTTCGCCATCTCCAAACGGTAAGGGTTCGTGTCCACGGCATACACTTTCGTGGCTCCCGCGGCCTTGCAGAGCTGGATGGCGCACAAGCCGATGGGTCCGCACCCGAAAATGCTGACTTGGTTCGCGGCGATTTCCTGCGAAAAAACGCTGTGCACCGCGTTGCCCAAGGGCTCCTGCACGCTGGCCAGCTCGGGAGGCATGTTTTTGTCGTTCACGATCGCATTATTCTCCGGAATCGCAACGTATTCCGCGTACGAGCCCTGCGTGTCCACTCCCAGAATCTTGAGGTTTTCGCAGATGTGCGCGTTCGCGATGCGGCACTGCCAGCAATTGTAATCCGCGATATGCGTTTCCCCGGTCACAAAGTCCCCCGCCTGCACTTTGCTCACCAAATTCCCCACTTCCACGATGTCCCCGCAGAACTCGTGCCCGAACACCATGGGAATCTTGATGCGCGCCTTGGCCCACTCGTCCCAGCCATAAATGTGCAAGTCCGTGCCGCAGATGCTGCACGCCTTGACTTTCACGAGCACGTCGCGCGGTCCCAGCTTGGGAATAGGCAGTTCTCTCAATTCCGCTCCCAGCCCTGCTTTCGTCTTGCAAATCGCGCGCATGTTTCCCTGCATGGCAAAAACCCCTTTTTATTCGATATTCGGTTGTTCCTTTCCCTGAGTGTTTCACTCCATTAAAAAAGCTTTTCCACTACGACAAGCGGCAAACTTCCGGTATCTAATCTACACGCCTGCTTTTCCAAACGTCTTCTTCGCGAGCCCTTCGCTTTTTCCGCGGCTATTTTAAAGGGCAAGCGGCTCTTCTTTTTTCCAAGGTGAAACCGATGGCGGACTTGTCCTACTTGAAGGCAGCGGTACAGGAAATGGAGGCGCAGAACCTGACGTGGCGCAAGTATACCCTGCAAAGCCCTTCCGTCCCCCACGCGAAAGTGAATGGAAAACAAGTCCTCATGCTCTGCTCTAACAACTATTTGGGATTCGCGAACCACCCTAAACTGAAAGAGGCGGCCATCCAAGCCATCCAAAAGTACGGGGCTGGAAGCGGGAGCGTGCCGGCTATCGCGGGCACCATGGACCTCATGCTGGAACTCGAGGAAAAACTCGCCAAATTCAAGCATACGGAAGCTTCCCTTGTCACGCAGACGGGTTTTTCCGCGAACGCGGGCCTCATTCCACAACTCGTGGGAGAAGGCGACCTCCTCATTTCCGACGAGTTGAACCACGGCAGCATCATTGACGGCGTGCGCTTGAGCAAGGCCGAACGCGCCATCTACAAGCACTGCGACCCTTCTTCCTTGGAGCAGGTGTTACGCGAGAAGGCTAAGCCGGCTAAACGCGTTTTGGTGGCCACGGACGGCGTCTTTTCCATGGATGGCGACGTCGCTCCTCTCGACCAGCTCTACCCTATCGCAGAAAAATACGGCGCCATTTTCTACGTAGATGACGCTCACGGCGACGGCGTCATGGGCCCGCAAGGAAGGGGCACGATTCATCATTTCAACTTGCAGGGAAAAATCGATGTCGATGCAGGAACCTTCAGCAAGGCCTTCGGCGTGTTCGGCGGATACGTTGCAGGAAAGAAGGAGCTCAAGGAATTCGCCTACAACAAAAGCAGGACGTGGCTCTTGAGCGCCTCGCACCCTCCTTCCATCTGGGCTTCCGTGATGGCCGCCCTTGAACTTCTGGAAGCGCAGCCCCAGTACTTGAAACGCTTGTGGGACAACACCGCGTACTTCAAGAAGCGCTTGCACGAGATGGGTTTCGATACGGGACGCTCGCAGTCCCCCATCACGCCCGTCATAGTGGGAGAAAGCGCGCTGGCAAGGAAGTTGAGCCAGCGCCTTTTCGAGGAAGGCGTGTTTGCTCTTCCCATCGTGTACCCCATGGTCGCGAAGGACAAGGCGAGAATCCGGACCATGATGAACGCGGAACTTTCGCAGGAAGACTTGGATTTCGCGCTCGAAAAATTCGAAACGCTTGGAAAAGAACTCGGAATAATACGTTGAGCGTTATGGCTGCTTGGGACGTCCACGAAAAAATCGCGCAGGTGCTCTTCGACTGGAGCAAACTCCCGATTCCCAAGAGCGCTCCCGACGCCGTGAAGCGCTTCAAGGGCGCCTACCCGCGCAAAGAAGGCAGACGGGTTTGCAGGGGCACCGCCTGCCTGGTGCTCTTCGAGTGCCTGAAGCCCGTGCACGAGGACGCCGTCATCGGCTACTTGGAGCAAGTGAAGGGGTGGTCCTTGCCGCGTGCCCAGGAATACTTTGCGCGCCTGGATGCGGACACGCAAATCAGTTTGGCGGTTGCCGCCAACCCGCGCAAAGTCTTCGAGTTCTATCACCACTGGCTCGAATACATGGAAGCGGAGCTCGACGGCCATTCCAAGCCAAAAAACTAATCCCCTCATTTTTTCTTTTTTAGTTGCTGGAACAGCTCGAGCGCCCGCGAGTGACTCACGTTGTTTTCCTCTATCATTCGGCTTGCGATGGCATCCGCTTGTTCCCCGGAAGCCCCGGCCGCAATGGCGTAGTTGCGCGCATGAAGCCGGAGGTGCCCCTTCTGAATCCCTTCCGTTGCAAGCGCCCGCATGGCCGCCAGGTTGTTCGCCACTCCGACGCAGGCCGCGATTTCCGCCAACTCGTTCGCGTGCTGCACCCCCATTATTTTGAGCGAAAGCTTGGCGAGGGGATGGCTTCTCGTGGCCCCCCCGACAATTCCCACCGCCATGGGCAGCTCAATGCTCCCCAACAAGTCGCCGTTCTTCCTTTTCTCCCACTTCGTCAGCGGAAGATATCTTCCTTGCAGGCTTGTATAGGCATGGGCTCCCGCCTCCACGGCCCTCCAGTCGTTGCCCGCCGCGACCATGACGGCATCAATTCCGTTCATGATGCCCTTGTTGTGCGTCGTTGCCCTGTACATGTCGTGAACCGCCAAGTCATAGGCGTCCAGGATCGCTTCAATGGTTTCCTCCCCCAGCGTTTCCTTTTTCCACACGGCGCTTGCCCTCACCTTTCTTTCCGTGCACAAATTGCTGAGAATGCGCGCCCTCCTTTTTCCTCCCGTTATCTCCTCCAACTTTCCCGCAATGCTCTCGCACATCGTGTTTACCGCATTCGCGCCCATGGCGTCCCTCACATCCACGAACAGTTCCACGAGCAGCATCTTGCCCCGCGCGCCTTGCAGCACTCTTGCCTCCACTTTTTTCGCGCCTCCTCCCAGCTTTACCAGCACGGAATCCTTGCTGTTCGCCAGATTTAGTAACTCGTCTTTTGATTCTTGCACTTTCTTTCTCGCCGCCTCCGTTTCTCTTATTCCTACCAACTGAATCTGCCCTCTCATTACGGGTTCGTCGCTTTCCGCGTGAAACCCTTCCGGCAAGCAAAGCTTTGCGGCGTGAGAGGCCGCGGCGATTACGGAAGGCTCTTCCAACGCCATGGGCACCAGCACTTCCTTGCCGTTCACCTTGAAGTTGGTGGCAACCCCTAGCGGCAACGAAAACATTCCGATGCAATTTTCCACCATGCGTTCCGCTACTTCCAACGCGAGGCCCCCGGTTTTCAGAAGCCTTACGTCCGCTTCGCCCAGCTCCTCTTGTTCCCTAAGAATCCCCAGCCTTTCCTCCAACGTTTTTTTGTAAAACCCTTCCAGCCGCGATGTTTTCATTTCATTCCCCTCTTCGTTTCCATCATCCTATGCAGCTCCCTGAGTTCTGCCTTCACCATCGCCGGATGCTCTCTCAGGAACCGTTCTGTCCGCTGATTGGAAGAAGCCACGTACAGGAATCCTGCCGTCATGGCTGCCGTTACCGCCAAAAACGCCCGCCTTCCAACCTCCATCCTTTCCTTTTGTTTCTTGTCTGGAAACAAATCGTGTTTCAGGCTCCGAAAAGTTACCTGCCCCAAACGGTAAACCGCTCCTGCAAGCCCAGCTCCTGCCGCACCGGTGGCGGCTTCTTTGGCCACTGCTTTAACAGCCAAAGCCGGGCTTTTCAGCTCTCCGATGCGTTGGTCTTGGTAAGGGTTGGTCTCCAATGCCTCAATTGGAGGCAAGAGTTTCTGTCCGACCTCCTCCGGCAGCTTCTGGAACTCCTCGCTCTCCCTAATTTCCCTCAACCCGGTCTCAAAACGGAGCAATCCGCTCCGCGTCGTCCAAACGTCTGCCACTCTCCCCACCGTTGCCAGCCCGAAGCCGGTCGCCGCTGTTTTCAAGAACTTCCTACGCGTCATGGGACCCTGCGTAAAAGGAATGCGCTTGGCAGCCAAAAAAGCCAGTACGGCCGTGGTAAGCACGATTGGAATGTCCGGCGCTTTTCTAGAACGGTACTCCTTTATTTTTCCTTCCCTGTCCGCGTAAGACTCGCCCATCCTAATGTAATGGTTCAGCATTGGAAATCTATCCGGGTTATTTCTAATGGCTGCCTCCCACTCCGATGCCGTACGCTGCGGAAGCATTTCCCGTCCATGCTCTCCCGTGTTTTCAGGCATCATTCACTCCCTTATCTGCTTTTCCATGGTATTCACTCCTCAACTAGCAATCTTGCTTTTAATAAAACGTGAGCATGCGCGAGCGTCCCCCCGCTTCCCTTTTTTTCTGCAATCGTCGAAGAGGTCGTTGCTTTAATACGTTGATGTTAAATACTTGCCTTGCCAAGAAATGTGCGGATAGAGTTGAAATCATGGTAGTGGGCATTGCCGGCTACGGGACCAGCATCCCGAGGCTGCGCATCAAAGTGGAAGAGATCGCCGGCGTCTGGGGCAAGAACGCCGACCGCATTTCCAGCGGCCTGGGGGTCAAGGAGAAAGCGATTGCCTCCATCGACGAGGACTCTGCAACCCTAGCCGTGGAAAGCGCGCGCGTGGCCCTTCAGACTTCCGGAATCAATCCCCAAAAAATCGGCGCTCTATTTGTAGGAAGCGAGAGCAAGCCGTACGCCGTAAAACCCACGGCGGCCATCGTGGCGGAGGCCATTGGAGCCGTGCCGGACATTACCGCGGCAGACTTCGAGTTCGCCTGCAAGGCCGGCACCACCGCCATCCAATGCTGCATGGGCCTTGCGGCAAGCAACATGATCGAATACGGCTTGGCTATAGGAAGCGAC
>SBBD01000133.1 GCA_005239845.1 archaeon
GGAATGCGACGCACGGCAACACGACCACGATAGCGAACTTCACGCTCAACAGCACGGGCAACGACGCCGTGCTGAACCTTACGTACAATCTCTCTGCGTTCCCCAACTTCAACATCACCCTTTTTGGAAACGTATCGAATCTTTCGGCAGGAAGTAATGCCACCGTGTTCATCAACGTGTCTGTGCCCTTGTTCTACGACCCCGGTTCCACTCCCGGCTCGCTGTACATCAACTCTTCGAACGCCGTGCCGCACAACATGAGCCTGCAAGTCAACGTGAGCGAGGACCGGAGCTGGAGCATGGCGCCCACGGAATGCGAGCGCACGGAGAGCCCGGATGCAGGAAACGTGTGCGAAGTGTTCGTCAACAACACGGGCAACACGTTCATCAACTTCACGATTTCTCCTGCAAGCGCCAACTTCACGCAGCTTAATGTCACTTCCATCAATTTAAGCAAGTTCGGCAACTACCGCTTCCTCGTCACGTACAACGTTTCGGGACAGCCCAAAATCAACTATACCGCCAACTATTCTGTAAACGTAACGAATGGAAACGGAGCGCCGAGTAACCGGACCCTTACGATCCGCCTGATTCCGTTTGCCTCGCTTTCCGTCAACATTTCCATTTCTCCGAACAGCACGGAACAGCTCGGCACAGTCTTCGTCTATGGCAACGTGACCGACGCCAACCTCGTGGGCATCCTGAACATGACGGTGCGCGTCACCGACCCGCTTGGCAACGTGACCACCATCAACATGACCCGCATCAACGTGAGCGGCTCCTTATACCAATTCCAGAGCACCTATCCGAACGTGAGCGGAAGCACGTTGTACCGGGGCAACTATTCGGCCGTCGTGACGGCCACCGACGCCATCCTCGTGCAAGGCAACGCCACGACCAACTTTTCCGTGTATGCGAATGTCGTCGTCACGCTCTACACGCTTTCCTCCGACTATTACCCCGGCAACACGGCGTCCTTGTTCTACCGCGCCCGCGACGCCACGAACACCACGCTGTACCCCGTCAATACCACGATTACCGTCCTCACGCCTTCCAACTTGACGCTCTTCAACCAGAGCTATGCAGTGGGGGCTTCGGGCATGGTTGAACCCTTGCCCACGTTCACAATTTCTGCGGATCAGCCGACGGGCAACTATACCGTTACCGCGTTTTCCTCATACTACGACTCGCAAGCCGCCCGCTTGGTGAATGATACCCAAAACGCGAGCTTCCGCTTGAACCCGTCCCCCGCGCAAAACGTGACGTTCAGCGGCCTCCTCGTGGATGTGGAAGTAGGCGACTGGCTGTACATTGGGAATACGGTGGAACTCGCTATTTCCGTGTACGATGTGAATGGTACGCCTCTCGACCCCGATTCCTTGAACCTCACCATTCTGGCCCCCAACGAAACGGTTTTCCGCAACCTGGCGCTCGCCAATTTCACGAAAAGGGGGACGGGGCTCTACACCTACTCCAACTTCACGGTCACCTCAAACACGTCTTCCGGAGTCTACCTCGTACTGTTGAACGTCAGCAAAGCCAATTTCACGACGTCCCGCGTTACCTTCTACCGCGTCGCCTCCAGCTTGCTGGCGGACGTGGAAACCACGGTCGTATGGTACCCGAACAGCGTCATGCAGTTCGACATTTTGGTGAAGGCGGCAGATGGTCTTCCACTGGATCCCGACTCGCTGAACATTACCGTTTATGATCCAGCCAACGCCATCTACTTCACGAAGGATCTCAGCAACATGACAAGAATTTCGCAGGGCTTTTATCGCTTGGAGTACGCCATGCCTTTGACTACCGCAACCGGAGACTACCGAGCGTTCCTGAACGTCAGCAAGCAAGGCATGGTGACGAATGCGGTGCATGCCTTCCGCGTGGCGTCCGGAGGGCCCTACGACGTCCGGCTCGAGCTCTTGGAGAACCAGGTGGCGCAGGGGGACTATTTGGACTTCAAAATCATCGTCTCGAACATGGGCGAGATTTCGCAGGACGTGTTCCTCGAGTACTGGACGGAAGACTTGGCGGGCAGGCTGTGGTATTACGCTTCGGAAGCCGCTTTCGTAGGCTCAGGGCAGACGCAGACGTTCGTCCGTTCCGCGTTCATCTACACCTCCCAGTCCCCCGCCGTGTACCGAGTTAAGGTGAAGATGACCTACGACCCCGTACAGTCCCCCGTTTTCGCGAATTCCACTTTTCTAGTCACGGGTCCTGTCGCTTCTCCCACTCCGCCTCCGGGAGCAGGTCCGCCCGGCGTCATTGCGCCCATCAATGCCACGCCCACGCCTCCAGCTCCCGAGGAAGTCGCGACTCCTACTCCCGCAGCAGGCTATTTGAGGCTTACTATCGTCTCCGCTCCGGAGGAGGTGGTGGCGGAAAGCGGGGAAATCAAGTACCTCAAAATCGAGGCGAGGAACGACGGACTCGGGCTTTTGCACAATGTGACGCTCCTGCTTTCCGGCATCCCGCTCTCGTGGATGGAAGTGAAGCCTTCCCGCATCAACGCCCTCTCTCCCGGAGACGTGGCCAGTTTTTCCGTGAAAGTCGCGGTGCCGAAGAACGAGAAGACGGGCGTGCGCAGCATCCGCGCGCTCGTGGTGGCGGACGAGTCGCAGGACGAAAAACAGTTCAACTTCGTCATTTTCGAGTCGCGCGCGGCGCTCTTGGAGTACGAGCTGCAGCGCCTCGAGCAAAGCTTGGGCAAGCTCGCGAAGGACATCAAGGAATCGGAAGCCCTGGGGAAAGATACGGCGGCCGTGTGGGGGCTTCTGGAGGAAGCCACGGCCTACAAGAACCTGGCGAAGGACCAGCTCCGACGCGAGCAACTGGACGACGCGTTGACGAACGCGCGGCTTTCTTCCGTTTCCATTGCGAAGGCCTCCACGCTGTTGGCGACCGTGGGCTTCAAACCCCCGCCGTTTGCAGGAATTCAATGGTACTGGTTCGTGAGCGTCATCTTCCTCGCGTTCCTGATCGCGCTGGCGGGGTACGGGGTTGCCAAACGGAGGGGACTGGTGCGAAAAACGGAGGCACCGCTTCCTGCTCCTACTCCTATTGAAAAGCCGCTGACGGTGCAAGACGTGGAGGTTCTGGAGAAGGAACGGGACAAGACCTTGCGCGTGCTGCGCTTGCTGGAGGAAGAGCTCCACCAGGGCGTCATCTCGCAGGCCGCCTACCGCGAGTTAAAGAAGAGGAACGAGCGGCGTTTCCAGGAACTGCAGAAAAAGATAAAAGAGGCAGGGTTCTAATGCGGGGCGGAGCAAAAAGAGAGGCGGGTTCTGGGCAAGAAAAGATTGCGTTGGGAGAACCAAGCTTGTATGGGTTGATACAAGCGGGCCCCAAGTTCTAATCGAGGGGGGAATGCGTTGGGCCGCGTCATCGGCGTCGTGTCGGGGAAAGGGGGCGTAGGCAAGACCACCGTCGTGGCCAACGTGGGCGCGGCGCTCGCCTACTATTTCAAGAAGCCCGTCGTCATCGTGGACTGCAATTTGACTACGTCGCACTTGGGGCTCGTGCTCGGCTATTCCTTCCTCCGCCACACCTTGAACCACGTCTTGCGGGGAGAAGCGGCCATCGAACAGGCCACGTACGACCACCATTCCGGCATGAAGGTCGTTCCCGCTTCCCTCAAGCTCAAGGACTTGAAAGGAATCGATTTCGCTTACTTGAAGCCCGCGCTGCGTTCCCTCGTAAGACAGTACGAATACGTTTTGCTGGACGCGGGCCCCGGCCTTGGGAGAGAAGGTGTCGGGGCGCTTGCCGCAAGCGAAGAAC
>SBBD01000022.1 GCA_005239845.1 archaeon
GCCACAGTTTTGAACGTGTTGTCGATTCCAAGCGCCACATCCGCTTTCGGGCTGCTTTTCTCTGCAATCAGGCGCGAGAGAAAACTGCCCACGTCCCCGGGGGCCACGACGCGCACCTTGCAGCCGCATCGTTGTTCAAACAACGGGAAAATCTTCGGACCCAAACCCCATTCCGCGGTCATGCCGTCGTAGGTATAGACGACGAGCTCTGGAACAGGAGTTGGGGAAAGGGCAGAGGAGGGAGCTGGAGAGGAAGCCAACATCGATGGAGAACCAGAAACGGTCGTTGCAGCAGCCGTACTGGAAGGAGAGGGAGTAGTGAGGCAGCCGAGCGAAAGAAGTACGGCAAGTAAGGACAGGAGAAAAAACGAGCGCATAAGCAGCATTCTCCTCCAGCGTTTTTAACTCGAACGCGTCTTAAATAGCATATTTAAAGCATGACCTGTGCCTTGAGTTTTTCGGAAGAACGAAACGCTTTTTCCAGGAAACGCGGCGAAGCAAACCAGGCTCTTCTTGAAATGGAGCGGGCGTTGGGGGCATAGTCGCACAAGATCCAGCTTATTACCATGGAATTGTAGGCGCCCCACAAGCGAACGACATCGTCATGCAAGGCGCGCTTTTCCTCCCTGGAAAGAGGTTTTGCGTAAGTTGCAAGGAACGTGTTTGCGTGCTTCGGGGTAAGGAAAAGCGGCTTTTTCCACGAAGTGACAAACGGGGAAAGAGCGCCGCAAATGTCTACGGCTGGAGAGGAGTGCATGGCCCACCCCCAGTCGATGAAGAACACGCGCTTTCCTTGAACCAACACGTTGTCGGAAACCAAGTCGTTGTGCACCAAGCAGGATGGGAAAGTTTGGACGCCAACCAAACTAGCTCGGGCATGTTCGGAAGCCTGCGCCAGTATGCCACGCACGGAAACAGAAATCTTGGAATAGGGCTTGTCTTCATAGGCATCGAGCTGTTTTTTTGCCCAATTCAACACGTCGCCCGTCTGGTGCAGGCCTTCGCCGGATTTTCGGGTGTGATGATGAAGCGCGTACAAGGCATTGACCAATAAAGACACGTCCTTCGCGTGGTTCAAGGGACGGCCGGCAACGAATTCTTGGATGGAGTACGGGAATTTTCTTCCAGCTACTACGACGACCCCTGACTCGAAGACGCGGGGAGAAAGGTGCAGGGAAGCAACTCGTTTCCACACCTTCTTCTCGTAGTCGTATTGCACGAAAACGGAGGGCTTGAGAGCGGGCGCTTTCGAGAAGCGCACGGCATACGTTTTTCCTTTCGACCGCACGCGAAAGACGAGGTTGCTGTAGCCGCTCTCGTGGAATGCAATGTCGGGAAAGGAAAAGAACGGCATCCTGCGGATGTGTGCCGCGAAGGCTTCCTGCAGCTTCTCAGAAATCATATAAACAAAAAGCGGACAGAAAATAAAGCAGTAGGTTAATGGCGGAGCATCTCGCTCCTGGCGTGTTCTACTTGCCCGCGCACCATGTCCTGCTTGTGCTTCAGCGCGCCCACCAGCGAACCCGAATACTTGAGCACCATGAGGTTATCGTAGATCTCGTTCATTTTCTGGAAAAAGTATTCTGCTTCCTGCGTTTTTCCCTCCCGTAATGCGAGCTGCAACGCCCTCCGTAATTCCCCGACCGCGTCGGCGAGTCCGGAAAGCCACGGCTTGAAGTCCACCTGCAGGTCCTCATAGTCCGGAATCTCTTTCCTCTTGAAGAGGGCGTCCAGTACCTGGATTTCCACGACTTCCTGGTAAGCTTGCTGGGAAATGTGCTCGAAGTCCTTGTCCATGGCCTTCAAGGCATGCACCTGCTCATCGATTTGAGGCAGCAAGGCATCACACGCCCGTAAATCCCCTACATGCAGGCACTTGATGGCCTTCGCGCACACGCGGATGAGTTCGCGGTTCGCCTGCAGGACGGCATCCTGCCGCTTTTCCTGCTCTTGCAGCACGACGTCAATGCGCGCAATGGCTTGTTCCAGTTTGCTCATCCGTCCTCCCCCGTTCCCCTTTGAATCCGGCCTAAACCCAATTTCCTGTTTCCCCTCCTCGTTCATACGCCGGGCTTCCCTTCTTCTTGAACAAGCGTTTTAAACCTCTCGCCTTTAATGCTTTTTGTTGGGAGGGAAACGTCATGAGAAGAGTGGTCATTTCGCTGGGGGGTTCCACGCTGTTCTCCAATGGCAAGCTGGATGTACAATACGTCAAAAAACTGGCGCAGCTCTTGCTCAAGCTCAAGGAAAGCGGCGTAGGAATGGCCCTTGTCGTAGGCGGAGGATATTATGCAAGAGACTACGCCTCGGCCATACGCGAATCTGCAAACAACGAGTTTCTTGCAGACCGGGCAGCCGTGTATGTGACGAAAGCCAATGCCACACTCGTGCAGGCCGCTTTAGGCGATGCAGCCTATCCGAGGTTAATTCAAGCGTTGGATGACGCTTCGGCGGCACTCGAAGAGGGAAAGATTGCCTTGGGCTGCGGCATCCTGGAAGGCGTCTCTACGGATTTCGACAGCATGCTGGTTGCGGAACGGATGAAGGCAGACGCCGTAGTGAACGCAAGCAATACGGACGGCATTTATTCGGAAGACCCCCAGAAAAACGCGAAGGCCAAGAAGCTGAAGCAGATCACGCACGCGCAGCTCGTGCAAATGGCTTCTGAAGCGGATGCGAGAAAAGCGGGCACGCATTTCGTGTTTGATGCCGTGGCCAGCAAACTGGCCGCCAGGAGCAATATCCCGTTGCATTTCGTGAACGGCAGGAACCTGAAGGACGTGGAGGCGGCCATTCTCGGCAGGCTGCACGCCGGCACCATCGTCAAAGACTGAAGTAGGCAGGCGGGCGAAGTTTGGGTAAAAAAAACGGTTCACGAGACGCACACTTCCAGCACGACGACTTGTTTTTGCAGGAGAGCCAAGCGCCTCACGCACACGTTGTTGGAGGAAGCAGAGGCATTCGCGCTAGCCAAAATGCGGTCCTCCACGTCCAACAGGCGTAGGGAGAGGGAGTGATTGGTTTGGAGGTGGCGGTGCAAAAAAGAAAGGGTTTGGTTGGCACGTAGAATAGAATGGTGCGGGGAAAGCGTGTGGGAATAACGGAAAGCAGCGTCGCAAGCCAACAGGCCGCCGTCTTCAGCACAGGCCGAAAGGAGGAAGTCAGCCGCTTGGATTGCCAGGCGCTCTTTTTCCGCAACCTGGAAACGGGAAAGCGTGGTGGAAACGTGGAAAGAATAGAAAGTGAATAGCGTGGCGGTAGTAACCAGGAGGAGGAGCGACGCAATGGAAACATCGAGGGAAAAAACGGCTTTCATTGCCTTCTCCCCTTCGCCTCCCACGCTTTAAGGGGCAGATAGGTTTAAATACCTAAAATCGCATAGTTTGCTTCGTCCGCTTGCGTTTTAACGAAAACGGTGATTTTTGCATGTACGGCCCGGTAACAGGAAAAACCCAGCACTTGGAGAGCTCCATTCCCCTGATTTTAATCATCATTCTCGCCATCTTTATTGCGGGAAACTTCGGATTCATCAACTTTTCCGACGTGCCCCTGCTCAACCAAGTATTCGGAGGAAAGATCATCAAGGTAGGAGTCGTGGGCCGGATTTCTCCAGAGCTTAAGAACATGCTCATCAGCGAGGAAGCCCGCGTGCTCGGCATCTATTATGGAACGGGCGAAGGATTGCAGCCCAACCAGCTCTTTGGAGGCGTGCTGAAGCCCTTCGACATCATTATTCTTCAGAACCAGCAGGTCTGCGACCGCGCCGCCAGGAAAACAATCACGGACTGGGTGAAAGGCGGTGGAAAGCTCATCGTTATAGGAGACGCGTGCACGAGGGTAACAGACGACCCCGCGGCTTTGGGCTGGGACGTGGGCATCGGGTTGATGGGCGACATCATGCCTGCTAAAATCGGGGGCGTCACGCCTGAACGCGAGCCCATTACCACGGGTTGCAGCTCAGGAAAATTCAAGTTCTTGGTACCGGACCACCCCATCCAGAGCGGAATCAAGAACTTCCAGTTCTCCGGAAGAACTATTAACGTGTTCCCAACCGCCAACTCGAACCTGATTGCCACCATCGACTGTTCCGACACGGGCCGCGTCAGCGCCCCTGCCACCTACGCCATCCTGGAAAGCTCGGGCATCCTGACGGGCAAGGTCGTCTATTACGCGTACGATCCGGGCATTACGTCCCGCAACATGCTCATCAACACGATCAAGTACCTCAAGAGCCAGAGAGGGTAAAAAAAACAGCTGGCCCCTTTCTTCTTTTTTTCTTTTGTTTTTCTAAGGTCAGAATCCATAGTGTCCCCACTTACCTCGAGAAGTTTTGAATCCACAGGGGAAAAGTTAAGGAATCAGCAGAACCAATCCTCCGAAAGCCTTAAAAGTAAGGAGATTTTACTATTTTACGGTGAGGGAGATGGAGGACGTGGACGTTACAACATTGTCACCGAAAGGGCAAGTCGTCATACCCGACCGCATCCGCAAAAAGCGGAAGCTGCGGCCCGGAACCAAGTTCGCTGTCAGCTCCACGAAGGAACTCGTCATCTTCAAGCGAATCGAAGTTCCCAGCGCCTCCGAAATGCTCGAAGAAGTCCTGAAAGAAGGAAGCGCGCACGCGAAAAAACTTGGCATCCACAACGAAGGCGACGCGCTCAAACGCATGTTAAGGTAAGCACGCATGCTGCAAGCCGTCGTGGACACCAACGTGCTCGTCTCCGCCTTGCTCAGCGACGGCCCTTCCAGAAAAATCCTTCGGCTTGCGGCTTCCAAGGAACTCCTGCTGGTTTCAAGTCCTGAACTCATGAAGGAACTCGAGAAAGTCCTCAAGCGCGACTTCGAGTATTCGGAAGCCATGGTGCAAAACGTCGTCGACAGTCTTACAACTACCCTTGCCTTTGTCGAGCCCTCCTTCAAGCTCGAAGTCATTAAAAAAGATCCTACCGACAACAAGCTCCTTGAATGCGCCAAAGCTACCCACGCCGACTACCTCCTTTCCTACGACAAACACCTCTCCGAAATTCGGGAATATGAAAACACAAAAATCACGACTCCCGACAGCCTCTTGCGAAAACTAGGAAAAAGGTAAAAAAAACCGGGAAGAAAGACGCGCCCTTCACACCGATAAAACAGCTCGGATGCAAGGGTAACTAGGGGTTTTGGGGCGAAATTTTTTCTTCTGGAAAAGAAGACTCAGCGCCCTCTTCCTTCTTGTAGCCCCTAATCGACGCTTTCCTGCTCGTCTTCACGACGCGGTGCTCTAAGGCAAAGTTGGCGGAACGCTCTCCAAAGGCTTGTGCGCGCACCAAATCCAGTTCGTCCAACTGCTGCCGCAGCAATCCCTTGCGCTTCAAAGCAAGCGTGTTCAGCACGCGGGCGCCCTTGGCTTCCAGCAGGCGGGCGGCTTCCGCCAACGCCTTCTTTCGCGTCTCGAAACAGCAGAAAACCGCCGCCTTTTTTTCCTTCCAGTCGTTGCTTTCCATGAAATCGAAGGCCTTCCGGCTCTCGGAAAGCGACCCGGACTCGAAGCCGATCAGAACCAGCGAATAAGCGGAAAGGTCTGCTGGAATTTTTTCTTTCTTGCGCAAGCCTGCAAACCAGGGATAGTTCTGCAAGCCCTTCTTTTCCCCCAAGTCCAGCAAGACGGCATCAACGCCTGCCTTCCGGCAGCCTTCCGCGATCGCGGAAGCCATTTGCTTGGCAAACCCTTCCGGGGAAGCAAAGACGACGAGGACTCGGGGAAGGGAAACGACGGGCTCCATGGAAAGGTTTGAGAAAGCCCAACGTATAAAAACGTAGCGCACTTACCCACCGAAAGCAGGCGAGCCGGGCTTTCCAGCCTGAAAGCATCCGAACGTATAAAAACGTAGCCCGCCTCACCTTCCGGAAGGGTTTCTTTTGAAGGACTTGCACGAAAACCTATTGGGGGCGCTCCTGAAACTGGCGTCAAAAGGAGCGTTGCACCAAATGATTAACTTGAGTACGGCTTCGCTCGGCAAGGAAATGCAGGTGTCGCAGCAAACGGTTTCCCGTTGGCTCTCCCAACTAGCGACAGAAAGATACGTGGAAAGGCGGTTCAACCGCATTCGCTTGACTCCGAAGGCGAGGGAGTTTTTGGAAGGCGTTTCGGGCGACCTTCAGGCCGTATTGCAGGAAAAGCACGAGTTCAAGCTGCAGGGACGTGTGGTTGCCGGCTTGCAGGAAGGACAGTACTATTTGATGCAACCCGAATACCAGGCCCAGTTGCACAAGCTGTTGGGCTATAACGTGTTTCCGGGAACGCTTAACTTGCAGCTTTCGGAAGCAAGCGGAGGAGAAGCGGAAAGAAAGGGCGTGGAAGGGAGGAAGCAGCTTGCCGGCATCCCTGGAATCGAACTGAAACCATTCAAGAAGGAGGGAAGAGAGTTCGGGGGGGCCATGCTATATCCCTGCCACATCGTGAAACTGGCCAAACAAACCATGACAGAGGGAGCCATCATTGTTCCCTATAAGACGCATCACGGCCCCAACATCCTGGAACTCGTGGCACCTTACTCGCTGCGGGACAAGCTCATGCTCAAGAACGGCGATGAAGTGGAAGTCAGAGTGCTCGGCAAATAAAACGCGGAGCAAACGGGATAGGAGGCCTGGAAAACAAATATTAATTTGAGTCAGCGTAAGCGTTGCATGCCGAATAAAGGAAGAGGCAACATAGAAGTGCTTTTCAGCCTTACGGAGCATAACGAGCCACAAACGGCATCCCAATTCGCTAATCATGCGGAGGAGTTCCTGAAGGGCAGAAGAGGCACGTTCCTCGTGGAAATGGCGATGCCCAAAAACGTGCCAGACGCTATGCTACTTCGGACATTATTCAGAAAACCGGAAGCCATGGACGCCTATGCAGCCATATTGGATGGCGAGCATTTGCCTGCCTTTTGGGGCGATTTTCTGCGCCACCTAGCACAGAAGGTAAGGGAAGGACATTCTGTTCATTGGCTGGAGCGCATGCCAGAGAGAAACTATGCAGCAATCGTAGAGAAGCTGGGATTTGAAGAGAGGCTTGCAGAAGCGATGCAAAAATATGCCAAAGGGCATTACGAAGAAGGAGTAGCACTAGCCCGAAAAACGCTGAAGGAAATCTTTGAAATTAATGCCTTGCGGAAAACGGCGGCGGAATCCAACATCAGGGACGCCATTCGCGCTGGACAAAAAAACAAGCAGGCTCGACCCATCGTCGTTTGGCAAGGCGTCGCACACTCGATGGAAGCGAGGGCGCTAAAGAGAGAATTGGAAAAGGCCGGTGCCACCGTAAGCGTTCGAGTGGTTCCCTTCAAAACCGATCCCTTCAGTTCATTGGTACGGAAGAGAATGCTCTATCCGAACCAACCCATATCCGATGAAGAAGTCCAGCGGGCACTCATGGGTTCTTACGTGTTTTATACGCTCCGCCCGCATCTCGGACATGAAAAAGCTGTTCGGAAGAGCATGGCGATTGCGCGGGAGGCAACCCCCCAAGAAATCAGGAACGTCTCCGTAGAGCTCGGAAGGAGAAAGGGAGAAGCCATTGAGGAAATCCTTCGAAGACTTCGAGAGCGGAAGCAAAGACCTTAAAAACGACTACACGCACAAATACGTAGGCAGGCGGAGGAGTGTGCCGCTGACCTTCGAAAGGAGGAGGAAGTTCTGTCCGCCCGAGACTTCATGTCTTGCAAGGCCTGCAACACGGCTTGCCTAAGGCAAACGACGGGGAACAGAAACGAGACCGCCCGCATGGAGCCATGATGCACAAGAGCTTCGAAATGCGCGCGGGTGAAACGGCCTCGCCGGCAGGTGCTCCGGCACCGGGGCGCAAGAGCCCAAGACGCTCGCTCAGACCGATGCGGCAACCAACGGAAGACAGACTACGGCTCTTCCGCCTGCCCTTTATTCTAATAGGAGTTGCTTCCATGAAGTTTGAGGAACTCGTTTTTTTGGCCGTGAAGAAGTCCGGCTTAAGCGAAGAGGAAGTCAAACACAACATCCGCTTAAAACAGAAGGAGTATAACGACCTGATTCTCGAAGAGGACGCTGCCAAACTGCTATTGCAGGAACTCGGCATTACCGTGCCAGAAGAAGAGCCGCCCCTGCAATGGAATACCTTGAAAGAAATCTCGCAGCAAAAAATAGGGGAGGCAAGTACGGTCGTCCGCATTCTTCACATGAACAGCCCCAAGGCTTTCGAAACCGCCCAAAAGAAGGGGCTCGTGTGCAACGTGGAAGTCGCGGACGAGACCGGCAAGGGAATGCTCGTGCTGTGGGACGAGGACGTGTGGCTCATGGAAAGGGCGAAATGGCAACGGAATGATGTGCTGGAATTGCGAAGGGTGCGGGTGAAAAACTTCAATCCCCTCGAATTGCATGCCGCACTGCTGAGCGAGTTTGCCCTTGCAGGAGAACGGGAAGCGTACCCGAAGAACGAGCAAAAGCTCGCTGATTTCAAGCAGTTGGAGGTTGGGAAGGACGTGGACGCCGTTGCCCGCGTACTGGAAATGGGGCAGTTGAAGGAGTTTGAAAGGGAGGGAAGGAAGGGAAAAGTGTTGAACGTGTTGCTGGCAGATCCTCAAGGAAACCTGGCGAAAGGAGTGTTGTGGGACTATTACGCGGACTTTGCAAACCGGCGAGTGCACGTAGGGGATTTGGTGAAGCTGGAATCGTTTTCCGTGAAGAAGAACCTGGAAATCGAGCTGCACGGCACGTGGAGGTCCCACGTCATACTGAGTCCGGAAGGATATGCCGCCAAAACGAGGGAAGAAGCGCTTACGGAATCTGCTCCGGCCACATCGATAGCTGAATTGCCGAAAAAAAAGAAAGGAGTAGTTACGGCTACCTTGCAGGAAATCGTTTCCGCGGAAAAAAAGGGGGAGGAAGTCAGGGTAGAGGCCGTATTGAAGGATGAAAGCGGACAAGAAAGGTTGGAGTTTAAGGGGAGAGAGGGGCTTCGGATTCTAGAACTGAAGCATGTTCCGCGAATTCCGTTGGAGCTCGTCTTGAAACTCAAGGCAGAGCATTTAAAAGGCAAGAAAGTCACCGTGGTGGTATCCGAAAAAAAAGACAAGTACGAGGCGGAACACGTCATAAAAATGGAATGAAGGGATTAACGGCAAAACAGCAAACCGGCTAATCGGCCATCGTACACTTCAAAAAAACGGAGTGGATTTTATGCAGCGCGAGGAACTCTTGGAGCAGGCAAAAAAAAAGGTGCAGGAAGAGCTTTCCGGAAAGGACTTGCGGCTCATGCAGGCCGTGAAGACGCTGGACGACTTGGATGAGGCGAAAAGCCTGCTCTTCGAGCGCTTGCGGGAGTGGTTCAAACTCAATTTTCCTTCGTTGGAGTTGCAGAACGAGGAATCCTATTGCAGGGTCGTCGCGGAATTTGGGGCAAAAGAGGAATTCGAATTAGTGAAGCTGCAGGAAGTCGTGGGGGAAAAGAAGGCCCTCGAGCTCTTGCAGGCGGCGGAAAGGGGCTATGGCGCTCCCTTCGACTTGCAGGACCGGAAGGCCGCGAAAGGCCTTGCCAAACGCATACTCGAACTGTATTTTTTGAGAAAGGAATTGGAGGAATACATTTCGTTTGAGGCGCAGCGGACGCTGAAAAACATCAGCTACTTGTCAGACCCCTTGTTTGCCGCGCGCTTGGTCACGACGGCGGGAGGCTTGCACCGCCTGGCGAAGATGCCGGCCAGCATGATTCAAGTAATTGGGGCGGAAAAAGCGCTGTTCAGGCACCTTCGCACGGGTTCGCGGCCCCCCAAGCACGGCGTGCTGTTCCAGACGGCGCTCATCAGCACGGCCTCTCCGGAGAAAAGGGGTAGGCTGGCGCGCGCGCTCGCCGGCAAGCTGGCGATTGCCGCGAAGGCGGACTATTACTCGCACGAATTCATTGCCCCGAAACTCAAGGAACAACTGGAAACCAGGATAAAGGACATTGGACAGCAAAAGAAGAGGAAACCTGAACCCGTTCATGAAGGAAGAGAACGCAAGTTCAGCAAACGAAGGGAAAAAGAGTTTGGCAACCGGAATTCCTTTGGAGAACAGGAGGGATATCAGAAAAAACCGCCGTTTCCGGGAAGGAGAAAATTCCGTTAAGCAACCCCCTTGGCATTCCGGAAATACTTGAAGGCATATATTCTTTTCCCTATCTTACAATATGCGTAGAATGGCATCAACCCCAGAGGAGATTCCTCCCCAGTTTTCGGATTTGAGTGCCAAAGAACGGCAGCTCATGGAGGAGTTCCATCGTAATCCCGTGCAATGGCAGCACGATCTCGCAAAAAAACTTGGCTGGAAAAGTTCCCACGTGACAATCCGGATTCCAAACATTGCAAGAAAGCTCAGGCAAAGAGGATATCCGAATCCATTCAGGAAAAGCCGGATAGGCTTCTTCAACCGGCTTGCGCTCACCCCGGAATATATGGAAAGAGCAGGAATCCCTCTCACCACCGCTCTCGAAACGCACTTCCGGCCTCGTCTTGCAGGAGCGATTCGTGTTCTTGCCGAAAATCCAGGAATAAACCGAAGGAAGCTCGCCAAACGGCTAGGGGTCAGCAGCACCAAGGCAGAAAGAATGGTGGCCGAAATGCTCGGCGTTGTGCGCGCAGATTCCTTGCCGCCCATCTACCATTTGAAACGGTTGGGAATCATCGTTTCTCCCCAGTTTTCGGAGCGTTTTGCCTTGCCTTCCACTCGCGACGTCATTTCTCCATTTCTGGGAGAGGAAGCGAGGCGGGTTTTAGAATACAAAAGAGCGCACCCCAATGCGTCGTACTGGCAAACGGCTACTGCCTTGAGAGTCGACCCTGCACGGGCACGACACCATTTTTACACGATACGAAGAATTGTTTCTGCAACGCACACGCCGCACTCTCCACAGTTTCCTATTTCAGACGCATTGCTTTCCTACGTGCCCAACCATTTCGGCTTTCTCCGGTTCGATGGCAGATGGCAAATCCCACACGGTGTGAACCGCAACCCCGCCTTATCGAGGGCCCTTCTTTGGACAGCCGAAATCAGGAGAATATTGGGCGGAAACCATGAGGAGCGCTTGCAAGATGCCGTCCGCACGCGATTGAAGAGATCGTATCCAATCGAATTGATCGAGTCGGCGCAAAGGCACTTGGAAACAGAACTCGGACATCAAGATCAGGTGGGCCGGCCCAATTTAAAGAAGCGAAGCCAAATTGTTCATGAACTGGACTTGCTTCAACAATATCTTCAGGCAAAGTAAAGAGGGTCACAGAGTCAGATCCACTCAAAGCAGTTGATTAGGCGACGTCGCTCATGCGTTTTCCACGAAGTACGGCCGCCTGGGCGAGGAAAGGCTCCTTCCCATGCGCTTGCGCCCTCCGCTTCACTTGCCGGACCTTGTTCTCAATCGAGTGAAAGGCCTTCAAGGCCGCGGCAAGCGCATCCCGCTCGTGCGCGTTCTTGGGACGGAATTCAGAAGTCAGCTTATACTTTTCCTGCAAGGTCAGCGAGTGCTTCGGGCAAAAGAGGCGGCAGGAAAAAGAACGATGCAACTTGTTGGCGAGCTTGGAAGGAGGGTTGGTGTCGCTTGCCACGATGACGGGGTCATACGCTGCAATGGCCTGCAGAAAGCCTTCCGAGCCCCAGTTCCTGCGGCTGCGCAGGGCTAAAACGTTTCCTTGCAGGTCGAGCACGGCGAAAGCCGTCGTCACCCCCGCATCGATTCCAACGATGATGGCCGCATCCCCTCTAATACAAGAAGCAGGAAGCGAAATAAAAAGACGGAGGAAGGCGCCTATCCCGCAACCTTCCGCATAATAAATGACCGCATGGCGTTCTGAAAATAGGTTAGCCTAAAACCACGTAGATAGAGACGAGGTTATAGAGCGCGTGCGAGAGGATACAGGGATACAAATTCTTTTCCCTTCTAACGTACAACCCCAACAGCAAGGCGACCAGCAACGCGCCCAACACTTCCACCCACGAGCCGTACACGAAATGAAGCAACGAAAAGAGCCCTGTAGAAAAAGCCAGGCCGAACTTTTCCTGCAAGTACCCGCGGAAAAAGAGTTCTTCCGCAAGAGGGGAAAGCGTGACCGCGATGACGAGCACGAAGAAGGGCTGTTGTTTCAGCAAGGCGTCAATGCGGTCCAGGTCGGAAAGGCCCAGGAGTTGCGAAAAATAGGAGAGAAGGAAAGCGAGAACGAACAAGGCTACAAAAAGCAGCAGCGAATGCACGAGCATTTGGCGAACCAATTGGGGCTTCCTCCAGTAGGCGGGGTCCACATGGAGATAGGGCAGGGCTTGCGTCCATTTTTTTCCTTCCAAGGCTAGGGCTGCAAAGGAGGCGAAAAGAAAGAACAAGGCGGGCGCGGCCGCCACCAAAAAACCAAGAAAGGAAAAGGCGTAGAAGTCCACACCGTTTCCCCTATTCCGCCAAGAGCACGCGCATGCCGTCGGGCTTGCGCACCAAGTTGCCCGCCCGGATTCCTACGGCGTACGAGGCGCCTTTCTGTTCCGCGAGGTCGACGAGGCGCTGGGTCACGATGCCGTCCAGCACGACGGCGAACACGCTGTTTGCTGCGGAGAGCGCGCTCATGATTTCCCGAATGGGTGCTTCCTGCACCGCATTCAAGTCCTTGTCCAGAAAGCGGGCCTTCAGCGTGCCTTCGAGTTCCTTCAAGTGCTTGCGCAGGGTTTCCTGGCGCTGCACGTCCTCCGCAGAAAGCGGGGGCTCGAGGGGAACGGGTTCTTTTTGCGGCAGGGGCTCCATGGCCCCGGGTCCTGGAGCGGGCTCGTCAGGAGCTTCGCGGCGTTCCCGGTATTCACGGCGCGGAGGGTATTCCCTTCTCCGGTCAAACCGCGGCTCCCGGTCTCCTGCAAGGAGCGCCTCCGCCTGGTCGGCAGGGACTTTCCTGCGCAAGGCCATGATGATTTCCTTGCGCGTCAGCTCCTCCACTTCCTTTCCTGCAGGAGCCCGGCAAACGAAATCAATGTCCGTGGCGTGCATGAGTTCTCTCAGAATGATGTCTCCGCCTCTATCCCCATCCAAGAAGACGGTGGCTTCCTTGGAGCGCGCCAAGTCCGAAATGGTCTGGCCTACATTGGCTCCCCCGATGCCGACAACGTTCTTGATGCCGTTGCGCAGCAAGTTGATGACGTCCGCCCTTCCCTCCACGATGATGACGGCGTCGCTCTTCTCGATGTCCGGCCCGCAGGGAAGCTTGTCCGAGCCAAACGTCTTCACGTCCGAGACCTTGACGTCGCTGCGCACCATTTCCGAGAGCTCCTTGCTTTCCGGAATCTCGTCGAGAACAATGTTCTTCAGGAGTTCCTTGGCACGGTCGAGCACCAGCTTGCGCTTCAGGTTGCGTGTGTCCTCCACTTTTTCCGTGGAAATGCGTGCTTCGCAAGGACCAACGCGGTCTACAATTTCAAGGCTGGCAGCAAGAATCGCGGTCTCTACGCGGTCCAGGCTGGAAGGCACCAGGATGCTCCCAAAGCTTTTCCCGTTCCTTACGTTGAGGTTGACTTCAATCCTTCCAATTCTTCCGTTCTTCTGGAGTTCCCTAAGATCGAGTTCGTCGCCCAGAAGGCCTTCCGTTTGTCCGAAAATAGCGCCCACGATGTCGGGCTTGTCGATGATGCCATCGATTTCGAAGTTGGCCTTGACCAAGTATTTTACAGTATCAATATACGTCTTTCCCATGTCCGCTCACCTTGGACAGGGACGAGCCGGAAGAAGCGCTCGGAATCCGTTGGAATGCCCCGTGCACTGTTGACTCGGCAGTCATCTTCCTGCTTGCGCGGGAATAAGCGAGCCATCCATGCACGCGGGCATTGAATTCTCCTCGAAAATGAATACAACGGTTCTTGCAATCTTACTTCAGGTGTCCCTGCACTTTTTCGGCAATCAGGTCGTACAAGCTCGGAGAAATTTTGACGATGTCCCGGTCGGAAAGAAGGCCTACGATCTTCCCTTTCTTATAGACCACGAGCCTCCTCAAGTCCTCGTTTCCCATTAGCTTGGCTGCATCGCTGACGTCCGCTTCGGGCTCCACGCCCACCAGCGGCTGGCTCATCACGTGCCCGATCTTGCACGAGCCGCCCTTTCCTTCCGCAAGGCAGCGTTCCACAAGATCCGAGCGGGTCACGATGCCCGAAATGCCTCCCTTTTTGGCCTTGACGAGCACGCTTCCCACGTGGTTTTTCTTCATCAGCTTGGCTGCATCGAATACGTTCTGGTCTTCGCTAATGGTGATCAGGTTCGTCTTCATGACGTCTCCAACCTTGATGCCTGTCTCCATGAAGAGGTTTTATGCAGGCGATTTTATAAGGGTTTCGCGCATGAACAAACCCTCTTACGACAGGAAGCGAAGTAGGAAAAAAGAACTGCGCAAGAATGCCGTTATGTCTGCAATTTTTGCTCCGGCCATTCGAGGGACATAGTATTAAATACCCCCTTCGCATGAAATAGTTGCTAATTCTCTCGCAGGAAACTGCGTTCGTTTTACGGGAAGGATAGGGGTAGGCATATGATCGTCGTGCTCGACTTCGGGGGACAGTTCGCGCACCTCATTGTCCGAAGGATAAAGGACGTGGGAGCCAACGCAGAGATTCTGCCGTATCATGCAAGCGTGGAAGAAATCAAGAAAAGGAAGCCCCAGGGCATCATCTTGTCCGGAGGGCCTGCCGCGATCACGGGCAAGAACGCCATCTTCCCCGATTTGCGGTTATTCGACCTCCAGTTGCCTGTCCTAGGCATTTGTTACGGCGAACAACTGATTGCCTGGCACTATGGCGGAGGACTTGCCACGAGGGGAGACCAGAGGCAATATGGAAAGGAAATGATGAAAATGGCAGCGGATAGTGACCTGTTTAAGGGGTTGGAAAAAGAGGAGCAGGTGTGGATGTCGCACGGGGACGCCGTGACGACGCTTCCGGAAGGGTTCGAGGTCACGGGAACCACGAAAAAGTGCCCTGTGGCTGCATTCGAGAACAAGGCGCGCAAATTGTACGGAGTGCAGTTCCATCCGGAAGTCGCGCACACGAAGAATGGGAGCAGGATGCTCGCCAATTTCGTTTTCGGAATATG
This sequence comes from archaeon, assembly GCA_005239845.1. Lineage (GTDB taxonomy): Archaea > Micrarchaeota > Micrarchaeia > Norongarragalinales > SBBD01 > SBBD01. The sequence continues at coordinate 15,080 of SBBD01000022.1, forward strand.
CAAGGCAAAAAAGGATTATTCTCTCAAGGGATTGGATAGGAAGTTGATTAATGAAGTACGGGAAGAAGTGGGGAAGGAAGGCGTGCTGATAGCGGTTTCGGGGGGCGTGGACTCGCTCGTGACGGCAGCGTTGTTGAACCAGGCCATTGCAGACCAGCTGTACGCCGTGTTTATTGACACGGGGCTCATGCGCAAGGGCGAAGTGGAGGAAACGGAGTCGTTCTTCAGGAAAATGGGGTTCAGGCACTTCGAGGTCGTGGATGCCAGCAAGTCGTTTTTGGGAAAGCTGGAGGGAGTAATGGATCCGGAACAGAAAAGAAAAATTATTGGGCACACGTTCATTGAAGTGTTCGAGAAAAAGGCCAAGGAATTGGGCAAGCGGACGGGGAGAGGAAAGAAGGCCAACATTAGGTTCTTAGCGCAAGGCACCATCTACCCTGACCGCATCGAGAGCGCGCAGGCCTCAAAAGCCGCGGACAAGATCAAGAGCCACCACAACCTCACTCTTCCAGAGAAGATGGACTTGAAGCTCCTCGAGCCCTTGAAGGACTTGTACAAGGACGAGGTGCGAGAGCTCGGGGAAATGCTGGGACTCCCTAAAAAGAGAGTCTGGAGGCAACCCTTCCCCGGACCAGGACTCGCTATACGGATTTTGGGGGAAGTGACTCCGGAAAGAGTGCGCATCGTGAGGGAAGCCGACGCCATCTTCCGGGAAGAAATCGCGAAAGCAGGTCTCGAGGAAAAGATTTGGCAGTATTTTGCCGCGTTGCTGCCCGTGAAGGCCGTGGGGGTCATGGCGGACGAGCGTACGTACGAATACATCATTTCGTTGCGTGCGGTGACGAGCAAGGACGGCATGACAGCGGACTGGGCCAAGATTCCTTTTGCAGTGCTGGAGAAAATCAGCACGCGCATCTCGAACGACGTGAAGGGCGTGAACCGCGTCGTTTATGACGTGAGCCAGAAGCCTCCCGCCACGATTGAATACGAATAAAAAGAACCCACCCGTTCCCCTGCAACCATCGAGTAGGAGGGAAGCGGACGCAGGGAAGAGCCCAGTTTTTGCTTATTTTCTTGTTTTCCGCAAAAGGGCTAAAGCAAGTACGGCAACGATAGGAAGCAAGAAGAGGTTAAAGTCTGGGACGGCGCCCGAGGGAGCCGTGTTGACGCGCGTGACATCGCACGTCGTTTCGGGAAGCAAGGGGTGCAAGGCCGTCATGACAAACGTTCTGGCCATGAGCGTTTCCGCCCGGAAAACAAAGGATTGGCCTTGTTGCCCGACGAGTTCCGTGTACGCCCCATCCAGCGAGACGTCTTGAGGCAAACAAGGAAGGCCGCCCATCACGCACTGGACGGTCACGTTGACGTAATCCGCATAGGCAATGCGCGGACACTTCAGGAACAGCACGTTGGCTTCCGTGCCGAAAGGAACGCACGTGCAGTCGGAAGAACGGCAGAACTTTCCGGCGCCGCACGCCGGAGAGTTGCCGCAGGAGGCGCCGCAGGCAACACTGCAGCTCAGAATGGGTTCGGGAAAAGCGCTGCACGAGCAGGCGTAAGGGTCGGTGTTGCAGGAAGTCTGGCCGCTGGTCATTGTTCCGTAAGGAGGGTAGTCCCGATATTTCGGAGTTCCGGCAACACAGCTGTCTTGGTAGCCACAGTCCACGTTTGAGCTGCACTGTGCGCTACACTGCGCTTTCGAGACACTGCAGTCCGAAGCCACCCACGGGCCGTACACGCAGGCAAATTCGGCCACGTTGCAGGAATACGTCCGCGTTTCATAGGTGATGCCGTTGCAGCGGGAAGCTTGCGTGATACAATCGCTGTCCTCGTCGCATTCGAAAGGGCCGTACTGGATTTGCAGGGAATCAAGCACGGGCGTCGTCGTACCTGCCCACGCGCCCGTTCCGGACAAGTAGGCGTTCCACCGCAAGTGGCCCGTGGAAGGGATAGGGAACGGCGTGGCAACGCCGAGAGGCCAGATCGAGCCAACGCTTCCATCATCCTGGTTGTTCAACCGGTACACAATCTGTGTGTCCGGAGGCAGAGAGTGCACCACTGCCAGTTTTGCCCATCCGATGGGATCCGTTGGACTAGCGATGTTTTTGGACATGGCCCAGCCTGCACGGTAACCCGACAAGTCGAAGGGGGCATACGCGAGCACGCCCGCGCTGGGAGTGCAGCAGGGTCCCTCACTGAAGGAAGCAAATACGGAGTAGTAGGGGGTTGGCTTGCCAGGTGGAGGCGTCGTGTCGTTGTAGATGAAGACGGCTTGAGAGACGGAGCCTAAGGGAACCATGTCGGGCCATGAAAGGCTGCCTTTCTGCGAAATGTCAGCCGCATTCGAGACGTTGAACACTAGCGTAGTCCGATTGTTGACGGGGCGGAAGAGCTGCCCGTTGATGTAGGCCAAGTGCGGCGTGTCCCCGAAGTTGGCGCCCGGACACGAAATGGCGTCCAGTTGGGAAATGAAGGCGGGGTTGGAAACGTCAAAGGAACGGATGCCCGTCCTTCCCACCACGAACGCCTTGGTATCGTTTACCTGCAACCCCGCGCTTCCCGAAATTCCTGTGAGAATGCCTCCCAAATAGGAAGGATTGGCGGGGTCGGAAAGGTCCCAGATGCTGAGGTTTCCCGTGGAATTCTCGAAGGTGTAGAGGCGATTGTTGAGAACAAACAAATCAGAAACGCAGCCAATGGAGCGAGTCGCTGCCTCGGCCGGCGCGAGCGGATCGAAGATACTGACGACAAAAAACCCGTTGACGCCTCCTCCTCCAATGTCGCACGTGGAAACATACAAGTAGTCTCCGAAACCCACCATTTCCGTAGCCAGCGAGTTTCCAAGGACGAGGCGCGTGCCCAAATACGCGAGCGGAACTTGCGTGTCGTAGTCATTCCAGTCCGTGCCCACAACTTCAATGGCAGTCTTGTCCACGCCCCCCACTTGCGTCCGCAAGCACAAGTAGAGGTACGTGCTGCCGACCTCCCCGCACACGAAATAATCGGAGGGAGGAGCAGTCAAGGGAATAGAACGCGATCCGACCGCTTGCAAGAGGTCTTCATACGTCCAATCTTCCCAAGGCGGAAAGCCGTTCTGCGTCAAGAAATTGAAGAGCGTGACGTTCCGGTGCCCGATCCAGAAAAACTCTTTATTGAACACGGTCGTCAGCAGGCTGGAAACGTCGTGCTGCCAGCTCATGTTAATGGTTGGAGACGAATACAGGGCAACGGAACTCCAACCAACAGGCATGGACACGTTGCCCGCACACGTGTCCCAGCGCACGGACGAGTTGTCTCCCTTGTAC
>SBBD01000178.1 GCA_005239845.1 archaeon
AGGTAGGGATACGCCAAAAGCCCTCGCGCCTTGGTCGTTCCGATAATTCTTCCCATGATGCCGGCCGAGGTGTGCGGGGCGATGGCTACAACCAGTTTTCCCGCCAAGTCCTCCGGCTTTTGCGCGTTGTAGTACGGCGCTAGTCCGTAGTGGTACACCAGCAAGTCATCCACGAATTGCGCCAGCCTGACGAAATAGGTTCCCGCATATTCCGCCAGCAGCACGTCCTGCGGCTTGAGTTCGACGACCTGGCTTTCATTCTCGAGGGGCTTTCCGTCCTTGTCTTCCGCGTACCCCAATGCCTTCAGCACCTCAATGGAAGTTCCTGTTTCTTGGGGCGTGAAGTGCGTGAGGGGGACTTCAGTGCCGTCGAAGCGGCAGGTGCCATCGCGGAAGACGGAAAGGCCGTGCTTGGCCCGTAATACTCCTTTTTCGAGGGCTTCCGGCGTCTTTGCGGCGGAAATGAGGCCTTGCACGCCTTTGACCTCTTCAGGCGTGAAGCCGACTCGTGTCGTGGCCTGCTGCAATTCGGAGGCCAAGTCAATCACGAGGCGTTCGTACAGTTTGAGGGGGCTTTGGCAAAACCTGCATGCCGAGGCTGCTAACGCGTTGAGCTTCTGGCAGTTGGGGTTCGTGCAAATGCTTCGCCGTTCGCTGGCCTCGTTGCAGCTCGTGCACTGGTTTCCCAGGGTTCTCCTCCCGCAGACGGGACAGCCCCTCACTTCCACTTCCGCCTCGATTTTTCCGCTTTCCTTGCGGGACTGTTGCGCGGCTTTCACGAGCCCCCTGGTTTTTCCGCCCCATTGTCCTACGGGGAAGAGGGCGTGCACGGGTGGCTTCATTTTTCTTTCCTTGGCTTTTTCCGGCCGTCCCATGCTGGCTCCGACGTATAAGCCCGCCTTTTTCCGCAAAGGAACTCCCGCGCTTTCCTCCAGGATTTGCAGGACGGTTTTTTCTTCACTGAAATATTTCATGAGCGTGTGTGTCGCCAGCGCGCGGTCCTGCAGGATGCCGAGCGTCCGCAGCAGCGCGACCGCGTTTTCCTTGTCCAAAACGGCCTGGTTTTCCTTCACGTGGTGGGGAACGCAGAGCTTTTCCAGGAGTTCCTTGGCTTCCCTGCCTTCTTCCTCCAAGGTCAGTTGAAAGCCTTTGAGCTCGAACCACTCGTACAGCAGCCTTCCTTTGCACAAGCGGTCCGCGAGCTGCTTCAGTTCTTCGTTCGTCAGGTCGTGCCAGAAAAACGTGTATTTCGGCGCGAGGGGCACCCCGTGTTGCCGGGAAAGCGAAAAGGCTTCGTCGGCGCCCATGGTCTCTATTTCCTTCGCCGTTTTTTTGACGCCTTTCGCCTCGAGTTCCAGCTGGTACCATTCGTCGCACCACGCCGAAGGGACTAGGGGATGATTGGCTTTCAAGAAGTCTCCATAATTTACCAGCAAGTCCCCCAGCCACAACACTTTTTCCACGCGCGGTTTCAAGCGCTCGGCTTCCTCCACCGTGTTCAGCTGTACCACGTCCCCTCCCTGCAAGCGCACCACGGGGCCTTCGATCGCATGGCAAGGCGTGGCGATGCATCCTTTGCCGGGCCGCTCGATCTTCATTTGCGTGCCCAAGGCCACGAATCCATCCAGCAAGGCCATGGTGGCCGGATGAATGGCCTTGCTGGCAATTCCCGTGAACCGCGTGCGCCCGTACCTCAGCCGGAACCCGCCGGGCCTCATCGGATAGGCGAAAATGGGCCTTCCGGCCACGATTTCCTCGATGAACTTGTCGACGGGCTTGAGTTCCACTTGCTTGGCGGACGTTTTCGTGACCTTGATGAGCGGCTCGATCCACCCCCAGTTCAGCCCCGCTTTTTTAGCGAGCTTGAGCACTTTCGCGGCCTTCAAGCAAACGCCTTCGGAAAGCACGAGGCACATGCCTCCCCGTACGCGGTTCGTTTCCACGTTGTACACGTCCTTGTTCACGTTGACCTCATAGTCTTCGGATGGTTCGCCCGAAATAGAAACGGGGATGTGGTTCGCAATCAGGCGCACCTCGTCTTCGCTGGGAACGTATTGTCCGGCCCTCGTCTTGATGGCATACAGGTTGCTTTCCTCCACGTACCGTTCCACTTCGCTTGCCGTCGCCCGGTAGTGGCTAATGCCCTGCAATTGCCGGCAATAGTCCGCGAGCAGGAGCGCGAACGCCTGTCCCGTCCCCCCTGCTCCGCGGATGGGCCCGGAAAAATAGACGGCCACGTAGTCCGTCCCGTCCTGGTTCGACTTGACTTTTACTTTCGTGATGCCCTCGATGGGCGCGCTCACCACGCCTTCCGTGAATACGGCCAACCCCGTCCTTACCGCCTGCTCCAAGCGTTTCTCTTTCTGTTCCGCTTCGCTTTCCGCCTGCACTTCGAAGGCAAACGCTCCCGAAGCGATTTCTTTCGCGATTTGGAGGGAGGCCTCGTCTCTTCCCTGGCTTTTCATGAGTTCGCGGATCCGCTCCGCCACGTTCGGCGGCCCCACGAGTCCTTCCACGCGCGAGGCAATGTCTTTCGCGGGCGTGATTTCCACGACGGGAGTGGGGTCCATGCTTTTCGAGCGGGCTTGCTCCGCAATCGAGAGCGCCCTGGCAAACTCGCTTTCCATCTCGTTGAAGTAGGCCTGCATTGCCGGAGAGCATACGACCATATTACCTCACAGCCTGCCTTTTTTTTTATCGGAAATTTACCTGCTCCTCGTGTCCGTTTTTTCCATGCATAGAGAACGTGAGCTCCTGTGCATTTTCCCTTCCTGTGCGGAGTACTGGCAGCTCTGCGTTTACCCGCTTTGCATATTTTTTTATCGAAAATTAATGACGTGCGTTTTTCCCGTGTCCATTTCGTAGACGGGAAGAAGGCACGGCGTGGGAATGTGCCCCATGCGGACTTGGTAGTCCGTGCGATCCTGCCACGTCCCGGCATTGATGACGAAAGTGCCATTGTAGTCCTCCAAGTACCCCAGCTTGTGCACGTGACCGAAGTGGAAGATGTCGGGCGCCTCGTCGATGAGCATGCGGTCCCTTTCCTGCGGCACGACGGGGTCCTCGCCATACAGGGGGCACAAGTGCCGCCGCTGGAGCATGGCCACCGCCACTTCCTCCGGGTGCTCGTATCCCTGCTTGAGCGCGGCGGAATGCGAGATGAGGCCGTCCGTGCTCGTGCCGTGGTACAGGAGCATGTCCAGGCCGTGGACGAGGTGGCGCGAAGGATTGGGGACGAAGTGCAGGTTGCTGTACCCGTTCACGCTTTTCGTAAAATCTTCCGGCAAGGCGGGCTGGGGTTCGGCCGTCCGTACCGCGTCGTGGTTCCCGGGGCAAAGGAGCACCTCGATGTGCTCGGGAATGTTCTTCAGGAACTCGCACAGGATTTCGTACTGCGTGTAAATGTCTTTCGTGACGAGCTGCTTTTCCTGGTTCGGGTACACGCCGATGCCGTCCACCAAGTCGCCTGCGATGGAAATGTACTTGATGCGTCCGGCCATTTCCTTCTCTCTCTCGTTTCCTTCCCCGTTCAAAAACCTTAGCATTTTCTGGAAGTTTTCCTGCAGGAAGAACTTGCTTCCCACGTGGAGGTCGCTCAAGAACGCCATGCTGACGGCTTCGTCGGCCAGCCGCTTTCTCCTCTCTTGCAACCATGCTCCGGGCTGCATCATCCGTTTTACGATCAGCAAGGAGGATTTGGAGGCGTAGACCTCGAACGCCAGCACTTCGTCCGACATGATTTTCTGTGCCTCCTCAAAGAGGGGGGAGTCTTTGGGCACCAGCACGTTCGCGGAGGCTTCCTCGTCCTCGATCTCTATGAGCAAGTGCCCGTTCTTCGTCACGCGCTTTTCGTACACCATGCCGATGACCCTGAACGCTCTTCCCGTCATGCCGTTTTTCGCTTCCTTCAACGAGTACACGCCGTCCACGTGGCTGCGGATGCCGAGCAACGCTTCCCGTTGTCTTCTAAAGCGGTTGCGGAAGTGTTTCACGAAATCCTCCACGCTTCCCGCGCACTTGCTTCCCGCCGTGTCGCTTTCCTTGATGGAGAGTGACAGTTTTGAGGCAATGTTCTTGGAAGGCGGATCATACCCGGTAGCCCGCAGCACCTCGACTTGCACGACTTTCTTCGAGGCCTGCCGGCTGTCCAAAAAATCGTTGATTAATTTTTCCGTGAGTACGAGTTCCTGGCTTTCCTTCAAGAGCTCCTCCACCACGGCCAACGC
>SBBD01000033.1 GCA_005239845.1 archaeon
GAATCAGGGCACGAACACTCGGAAACCGAAGAACAATACGAACACTCCAGCTTCATGAAAAAAATGGAGGCAGACCAATTTTTAATTGCGTCGGATGGCCGAAACGCCATTTGGAAGAGGCAAAGTCAGACGCCTAGATAGTTCCAGAGGATTGCGGCGACAGCCTTGAAATCTTTCGAGGAAAGGGCTCCGGCCTTGTAGTCAAAATGCAGGGTCATGGTCTTTCACCTGAAAAAAATTATAGGATGAAGACCTTGTTCGTGGTCACGGGGGCCATGAACGGAATCTTTCCAGGGAACTTTTTCTTGGCCTGCGAATAAACCGAGGCGAAGCTCTTGCCGTAGGACACTACTTTCTTGTCCACGATGGCCACCCAGTTTCCGGCATACTTGACTTTGTCCAGCTCGTCAAACACCGAATAATTCGAGCTCATTCCCGAACACCTCGCCTCCGTATCTTACAAGGCGTTCAGGCATTTTTAAGCCTTACCAATAGATGCGGCTAGCCCAACATTAGCTCAAATACCACAACCGGTACCTCCAAGTGCCAATGCTCCAAAATGCGCGGGTGTAATTCTCCAACCTGACCGCCAACGACACGCTTATTTTCCTTCCCTTGCTCTCCACCAAATTCAATAGCGTTAGCGCCTCGTCCTTCCAAGAATTTTTTGTTTTCTGCATCGAGCTTCTCAAGCTTGAAAGAACGCTTAAGTTTGGACATGGTGGTTGCCAACACAGAGGAAATTTCGGAAAAATTGGCATCCGCATTCGCGATGACGGCGCACAAGTGAAGCTCGGTTCTCGCGTTGGTTTCCTCCTTATTGTCTTTCACAACGACTTCCCCGATTTCGAACAACTTCTGTGGATAGGAGGCATGCGTGTTCTTGGAAAGGACTTCAAGCATACCAGGTAGCAAAAAAGAACGGAGAACGGAGTATTCCTCGCTTACAGGGTTCGTGATGCGGACAAGCTCTTTGATTGCGGAGGGGTCGTCTCCCGACTTCTCGAATTTGGCGGGGTTCGTTGTAATGTGCGTGGCGATTTGCTGGAAACCATGCCCCAACATGAGGTCTTGCAAGCTGTCTTGGAGGCGAGTCTTTTCCAGTAGGGAGCCCTTTGTGAAAGTCTGCGGGGCGAGAGGCTGGAAGGAATTGTAACCGTAACCCATCGCCACCTCCTCCACAAGGTCAACAGGGTGAAGGAAGTCGGCACGGTAAGCAGGAATTTGGCACAGTAAAGAATCTTTTGAAGAAACAGTAGAGGAAATGCGTTGCTTGGAAAGACAAGCGGACATTTGGGTAGCGGATAAGGAAAGACCCAGGAGGCGGTTGGTGTCGGAAATGGAAAGTTTAAGTGAAATGGGTGTAGAATCAGGAGTCACTCTTTTCTTGTTGGGATAAACGACTTCAACAGATTTTACTACAGCACCCCGATCGGCAAAATGCTGGCACAAAATGTTCAAGGAAGCGTTCATGGCCTGCAGGTCGCTACCCGTGTGGTCGATAAAGATGGTTTTCGACTTTGCAGTTACTGCGGTGGAGACGCCGTTGATGATTGGCACGAGGGAAAGAATCTCGCCTTTTGAGTCGACTAAGCAGGGGTATTTTTTGTGTTGGTTGATGAGGTGAGCATACGCGGTGCCCTTGTCGTGCTTTTCAAGAATCTGGCGCAAAGACATCTTGGAGTCGGACTTTAAGGGCTGGAAACGGGTGGAGTCAGGATCAAGGGCCTTGAAGTAATAGGGGGGCTGTAGGGGAGTCATGTCGTAAAGACCTATGCTGATTTTTTTTCGTTTGCGGCCGTGAGTCAAGTCAAGTTTCTCCTGCATCTGGAACAAGTCAGCCACATCGTCTTCAGTCAAGTGCGCGTTTTCGATGACGGCGCCGACAATGAAGGGACGAACGGCAAGAGCGGCAGGTTCACAAATGATTTTGAGAGTGCTTTTCTGCATTTTTAGTTTCGGGAGGCCTTTTTCGATACCCAAGTGGCCTTTCAAGGCTCTTGCGACACCTTCAGCGGAAAGCAAGTCGGGGCGGTCGCCGGTGACTTCAAGCGACAAATCCTCGATGGAAACGTCGTCACAGCCGGCCTTTACCTGGAAAAGAGAATCCGAAAGCTGGGCGTCGGAGATGCGCTTGCCGACTAATTGGAGCAAATAAGACTTTTTGACGGTAACTGAAACCATGGTAAAATCATCTTAGGTATGGTCAAGTGCCTCGAAGGTAGTTCAAGTCTTGGGAAAAGAGTTCTCGAATGTCGGAAACTCCAAGGCGCTTCATGGCCAGGCGGTCCAAACCAAGGCCCCAGGCTAGCACGGGAACGTCGCATTCAAGCGCGCCAAGCATTTCAGGCCGGAACATGCCCGCGCCACCCACTTCCGTCCACTTGTCCTGAATCTTCGCATGCATTTCAACGGAAGGCTCGGTGAACGGGAAGTAACTGGGAGCGAAACGAACTGCTTCCGCGCCAAAAATGTCTACTGCGAAACTCTTCAGGTAGCCCAACAATTCCCTGAAGGAAAGCTTCTCGTCAGCAACAATGCCTTCGCACTGGTTGAACTCGATGAAGTGCTTCCAGTCAATCTCATCGGGACGGAAAACCCTGCCGATGGAAAAGACGCGGAGTGGAGGCTTGAGCTTCTTAGCAAGGGCACGGGCACTGACTGTCGTTGTTTGGGAGCGGAGAACGATGCGGCGGGCAAGCGATTCGTTCCAAGTATAGCCCCAGCCCTTCGAGCCCTTGATGCCGAATTCGTGGGCTTTCTTTACCAGGGAGAGGAGTTTCTTGTTGGCGATGGTGCCTGCAGGCAAGTTGGTGTGGAACACGTCGTGAATGTCTCTTGCAGGGTGGTCTTGGGGCATGAACAATACGTCCATGTTCCAGAACTCTAATTCAACCAAAGGACCATCGGCTTCCTGGAAACCAAGAGATACGAGGGATTCCTTGATTTGGCGAATCAGTTGCAAGTAGGGTTGTTTTTTTCCGTACTGGGTAGGAACAACGGCGGTTTCAAGGTCGTAAGGACGGAAAGAGGCTTTCTTCCACGAGCCATCCCGAAGCATTTGGGGAGTAAGCTGGGAAACCATCTTGGGCTGCGAGCTTTGCAGTGTCAAGCGGCCGTCTTGCGTAATGGAGGCGGAAACCGGGCGCGGCTCCTCTTTCTCTTCCAACAATTTGCGGTGCTTCAGGTTCTGCAATTGGTCGGAAGAAAGCATTTTCTCGTCAATACGCATCTCGGCAACCACGTCAAGAGCCTTTTCAGTAAGCGTACGGTTGTCTTGTTTGAAACGGAGAAGGGTTTTTTGCTCGGATTTCTCGAAGGCAAGCAATCCTTCCTGGACGCTCCACTTGAAAGCAACTTGCTTCTCTTGGGGAGTCAGCTGGGCGAGTTGGACGGCTTCCTCCATCTCGAGCTTGCCCTGTTTTCTCACGATGTTCGCCAGCCTCCGTTCGGGCGTGCCGTCCTTGTAGTAGGAAAGGCCTTCCGCGTTGAGCCACACTGTTTTGGAGCGCGAGGCCTGCGATTCGAGGGATACGAGGCCTTCCTGCTTGAGGGACTCGAGAATGCTCATGATGGAATGCGCGTTGGCTTTCAAGGCGAAGGCGATCTGCGGGGCGGGCACGGGCTGGTCCTTGCGGCTTAAGAATTCAAGGATGGCGTGCCCGAGCTCGTTCATAATCGTGCTTCGTAGCAACTGAGCGCGGGCAGTTTAAAACCCTTTTTCTAGGTAGGAAAAAGGAAAAGGGGGGAAGAGTTGGTTTGGGAAAGAAGGCTTCGTTTTGGCTTGCGAAGGGAAGCGCTCTTTTTTTTAATGTTATGCACCTTGCATTGCTGGGTTGAATCGAGGAGGGGAAAGGACCACTAATGGAATTGCCTGAAAAGCAAGTGCAAGTGCCCCGGGAAGAGCAAAAGCAGCAGGCGCCCCAAGAGACCATTCCCAGAATGGAAAGCAACGTTCCGGGAACGCAAGAAGGCAAGGAAACAAGCGAGCGGAAAACGGAAACGGCACTCCAACCCGTCGAGCCCATGCCCACGCTTGCAACCGTACTCTCAACCTTAAAGGACCGGTTGACGGACGTCAGCAAGAAAAACAGGAGCGTCCGGCTCTTGCGACTCAACATGAGGCTGCACTTTGATTTGCACGAGCTGCTGGAGAAGCCGGAAGAGGCAAGCCTATTGCTTGAGAAGATAAGGAAAAGGAAGAATATTCGGCTTGCTCCGGTTATCTCGTCCGTTCAAGAGGAGTTCAAGGCAGGCTATAAGTTGAATTATTTACAGAGGGAAGCGGACTTCCTGCAAAAAGAGACCGGCAACTACGATGTTTATATAGGATACCCGTTTGCCGAGGGGCGATTTCGGGACGGCACGTACTTCAAGTGCCCCCTCGTCCTGTTCCCAGTTACTCTGGAAAGAGATTATAGGAGATTGGAGTTCACGGCAAAACCCGACCCGGACAGAGTGCCCATACTCAACCGAGCGTTCCTCATTGCCTACCAGAAGTTCAACAGTGTGACGTTTGACGAGAATATAGATGAAGAGATAGGGGAGGAAGGCAACACTGTTGATAATGCGTTGGCAAAGTACAAGGAACTCGGCATCGAGTTCGAGAGCGAAGGGTTGCTCAAGCAGGAAAAAATAGCGAAGTTTGCGAGCCAAAGGGGAGACCCGCAGCCCAGGGAACTCGCGAACCGCATGCGTATTGTGAGAAATGCCATTCTGGGGTTGTTCCCGCAGACGAGCAGTACCCTGATTTCGGATTATGATGCGTTGAGGAAGAACCCTCCGAAAGAAGGCCTGCTGGTGGAGTTTTTTGATGAAAAAGTGGAAGCAAAGGTACCGGACACGGATGGGCATGAGGAGGCCGCTATTGTGACGGAAGTGGATTCCAGCCAGGAAAAAGTGATTCTGGCGAGCAGGAAGACGCACGGACTTGCAGTCTATGGGCCGCCGGGAACCGGAAAGTCGCAAGTGATTGTGAACCTGATTGCGGACAGGGTGGCTAGAGGCGAGAAGGTATTGCTGGTGTGCGAGAAGAGGGCGGCGCTCGATGTCGTCTACAATAGGTTCCGCGGGATTGGCTTGAGCGACATGGCCGTCGTGGTGCATGACTACGAGAGGGACCGCAACGCCGTTTTCGAGAAGACTTCGAGAGTGACGAACGACTTCATTAATTTGGAGAGGATGCCGGAGGGCAAAAGATTTGTCGAGGATGCCGTGGAACCGCTGCAGCACCTAACAAAGTATCACGAGGCACTTCACAAGCAATTGCCGTGTGGGGCGTCGCTGCATGAATTGTACGCGAACGACCCGGACAGTAGGCTGCACACGATAAGACTGAATGGACTACAGGATGCGTTTTCCTTCGAGCAAGTAAAGAGGCTGCGAAGGAAGCTGGAGAACGCGGCTTCCATGGGGGAAGAGGCGGCGTTCGCGGGCAAAGACTTCTCGCGCTTTTCAACCGCGGACTGGAGGAAGTTGGAGGAAGCGGTCTCGCAATTGCAAGATGCGTATGGGAAATGGGAACGCGCCGTGGAAGGCTCGGGATGGAGGCGGCTCGAGTTGAACGAGAAGCAAATCTTCCCCGAGAGCATGGAACTGGAAAGGCAGTTGAGGGCCCTTGGGAAAAATTCGGTGTTGCGTTACGCGGACAGCAAGTATTGGAAGGGAAAGAACTGGCTGGAAGCGTTCGAGAACGAGAATGGAGAAAACGACGAGAGACACCAGCGGGAAACGAGAAAGTTCCTTCAGGGAGGCACGAATTTTGAAGAGAATAAAACCATAGCGGCCGTACAGGCGCTGTTCGATTACAATAGGGCCATGGAGTTCATGCGCAAGGCCTTGAAGACTGCACGTGAATACTTGGGGGAAGAGGCGGGGTTGGGGCTCATGTCCAACTGCGCGCGAGGAAGGAAAGCGGCAGACGAGCTGGCGGACTTGCGCAAAATCGTGGACAAGAAGAGCGAAGTATTGCGGCAGCAGGGCTGGCTGGGCGAGCTGACGGCAAACGAGAGGGCGGCGTTCGAGCTCATCAAGCCGTACGCGCGCGAGGAAGGCTGGAAGAAAGCCCTGAATGTTCTGGAGCATTCCTTCTATTACGAGTGGATTTCGCGGGCGGAATCGCAGGCGCCGGAAATCGCGAGAATGGATAATGAAACGTACCAAAGGAAGAGGAGGGAAGCGGCTCATGCCATCGAGGATGAAAAGCAGGCGGCTAGGGCAAAAGTGAAGAGGGAATGGCTGCAGGGAATCGGCACTCTTTCACACTCGGAACTGAAAGTCATCAAGTTTCAGGCGGAAAAGCCGACGCATAGGTGGCCGTTGAGGAGGTTTGCCTCCACGTTCGTGAACAAGGGGCTGCTGAAAGTATTCCCCGTGTGGCTCGCATCGCCCGAGACAGTTTCCGCGCTCTTTCCTTTGAAGGAAGGCCTGTTCGATTTAGTGGTATTTGATGAAGCGTCGCAATGCCCCTTGGAGCACGCCATGCCTGCGCTCTACAGGGCGAAGTCGGTAGTAGTTACGGGGGACGAAAAGCAATTGCCTCCATTTGATTTGTTTGAAGCGTACTTGGACGAGGGAGGCGAAGAGGAATTCGAGAGGCCGGAAGTGGTGGCGGATGCGAAAGAGACGGAAAGCTTTCTGCAATTGGCGCGCAAAAGATATCCCGAACTGCTGCTCAAGTGGCATTACCGTTCCAAGCACGCCGAACTCATTGCGTTCTCGAACCACGCGTTTTATGGCGGAAGGATGGCGTTTGTTCCGAGTGCAGACGAGAGAGAGGCGAAGCCGATAGAGTGGGTTGCCGTGCAAGGAGAGTGGGAAGCGAGAAGGAACAAGGCGGAGGCGGAAAAAGTGGTGGAGCTGGTTGAACAGGTTATTTCACGGCCTAGGCCTCCGAGCGTGGGAATCATCACGTTCAACGTGGAGCAAAAAGAACTCATTGAGAGCCTGCTGGAGAAGAAGGCCAGGAAGGATGTCGGATTTTACGTGAAGTATAAGAAGGAAAAGGAAAGGATGCAGGACGAGGAAGTGCAAGGCTTGTTTGTGAAGAATATTGAGAACGTGCAAGGCGACGAGAGGGACGTCATCATATTTAGCATAGGGTACGCGCCCACGAAGGCAGGAAATATTGTGGCGCAGTACGGGAGCCTGAGCATTCCGGGAGGAGAGAACCGCTTGAACGTGGCCGTCTCGAGGGCGAGGGAAAAGGTATACTTGGTTAGTTCCATCTCGCCTTTGGACTTGAGGACGGAAGAATCAATTAATGCGGGCCCGCGCCTGCTGCGCAAATATCTCGAATATGCGGAAATGGTTTCGCAGGGAAAGTTCGAGCACAAGTGGCTGGAAAAGCTTTCAAAAGAGAGGTTTGGCGATGCAAGCGAATCGTTTGAGGGAGAACAGGGCTCTTTGCAGAGAAGAGTGGCGGACGCGTTGAAAGAAGAAGGATTGAAAGTCACGAATGGCTCCGCTGCTCCTTATGCATTGGATTTGGCGGTTGCAAGCCCGAAAAACCCGCATATAATGATTGGAATAGAATGCGACGGCAAAGAATACAGCGGATTGCAGGACGCAAAGGAGTGGGACGTGTACCGGCAACGCTTCCTTCGAAGGAGGGGGTGGAACGTTTACAGGGTCTCGAGCAAGCAGTACTGGGAGAACCCCGAGAGCGTAATAAGGGAAATCAAGCAAGTGGCTTTGAAAGCAGGAAACTAAGCAAGCGAATGCGCATGGTCTTCATACATGAATAGGTGAGAACGAATTACATGGTTCTTTTATCATCGGAACAGAAAGTGAAGGTCGGCGAAACGGCGCCGGACTTCAAACTTAGGGGAACAGATGGGAAAACCTACTCCCTGCATTCTTTTCCTTCAGCGAAGGCCATTTTGGTGGTGTTCGGGTGCAACCACTGCCCATATTTGCAGGCAAAAATCGGCCCGTTGAATGAATTGCATTCTAAATACTCGGGAAAGGGACTGCAAATCGTCATGATCAACTCGAACGACCCAAAACAGTATCCTGAAGACGATTTCGAGCACATGAAAGAGTTTGTGGCAGATAGGAAGATCCGGTTTACCTATGTTGTTGATGAAACGCAGGAAGTTGCACGCGCTTATGGAGCCGTGTGCACGCCGGACCCGTTCCTCCTGACTGCAACTGGAAAGCTGGCGTGGCATGGGAGAATCGATAACGCGATGAGCCCCGAACAGAAGGCCACGCAGTTCGACATGAAGGAAGCGATAGAAAGCGTTTTAGCCGGCATGAAGGTGGACAAGCCCTTCCTGGCCAGCATGGGCTGCAGCATCAAGTGGAAGAAATAGGACCGCCCATTTATCTGACGTAAAAGAGGAGAACAAGGAAACCACGCCAAATAGTTCGTTTCCTGTCGTTCCCGTAAAGCTTTTTATAGCCGGAAAACGTGACGTTTTTTTCCCTCGCGGGAGGTGTGTAAACCATGATGATGGGCAAGATTTGTGGACCGTTGATCGGCCTCTTCGTTTTCCTGGCTGGAGTCGTGTTATACATGTTCGGCACGGGCGGCATGGAAGGAACCATCGCCCACCAGTACGCGGGCATCCTGTTCGTCTTGGCGGGACTGGGCTTCTTCGTGCACGGCCTGGAAGCGTGCCCCATGTGCAAGGCCAGGTAAGGAACTGAAACCTCTTTTTTCCTTCTTTTTTGTTTTCCTTTTTATTCTTCTTCCTCGTCTTTAGGTGGCAGCTTCACTTCCCCCATGGTTTTCCTGAGCATGAGCAGTCCGCCCAGCTGGCCCATCAAGTCGATCCCCTTGCCGTGCGTTTCCCGTATTTGGGCAATGTGATCCTTGAACTCGCCGGCCTGCTCCAGCAATTTCGTGACGCTGGCGCGGTGCCGGCCGATGATTTCTCCAACCGTCCGCGAAGGGCCAAGGCTCGCATCAATGACTTCCGGAAGAGCCAAGCCCTCCCACTCGGTGTGGCGAGGCATGCGGTTCATGGCGCGGAACGCTTCCTCCAAATGCTTTCGGTAAAGCGAAACCATGGGCTCGCGGGC
>SBBD01000041.1 GCA_005239845.1 archaeon
CGTGAAGCAGACGCTCGTTCCCGAAACGATGGTGGCGCCGTCAAAGCCCCACGGGTTCTCGTTGAAGGAATACTTCCTCAAGATGTAGCCCGTGCTTCCAGGGGCTTTCCGAGTACCTGTTTCATTACAATTTTTGCCGCCCGCACGGCGGCATTGGCTACCAGAAGCCTTATGAACGATACTTCGCTTTTAAACTATGAAAAAGTGTTAGCATGTTTTCGTGAAAGACACAAGCTTCTTGCGACCAAAACCTTTAAGTAGGCTCTTCTGCATAAAGAACTTATACAGAACGTCTGTTTCTGGCGAAAGGACTTTTGTTGAGTGACATTATATAGTGTGTTTAAGGAACCGAACGAGCGCTTTCTGGCTGCCGAATGCTTTAACGCTTTTACTGGAAGCCGAGTTACAACGCTTTACGGGTTCGCTTAGGTGAAAATGAATGAAGAGCATGGTTCCCGACACGGGGGTGTTGATTGACGGAAGGATTTCCGAGTTGGTCAAGAAGAGTACGGAAGAGACGGAAATCATCATTCCGAACAGTTCGCTCGCGGAACTCGAGTACCAGGCCAATTCGGGCAAGGAAATCGGGTTTGCGGGCTTGAAGGAAATCAAGAAGCTGCACGAGCTGCAGAAGCAAGGCAAAATCTCCTTGTTTTTCGAGGGTGAAAGGCCTTCGCCTCAAGAAATCGAGCACGCGCGTTTCGGAGGCATCGATGCCAAGATCCGCAAGCTAGCCAAGGACTTGAAGGCAACGCTTCTGACGACCGATTTGGTACAAGCCGAGGTGGCGGAAGCGGAGGGTTTGCAGGTGCTTTACTTGAAGCCCATCGTCTCGGAAGCGAAGCTGAGCTTCGAGCATTTCTTCAAGGAAAAGAACACGATGAGCGTGCATTTAAAGGAAAACTGCGAACCCAAGGCTAAAATTGGCCTTCCCGGAAGCTTTCAGTTGGTAACGTTGGAAGACAAGCTCGTTTCCAGGGAGCAGATAGAGAAGATGGTGCAGGAAGCCATCGAGTTTTCCACGAGAGAGGAAAAAAGCTTCATCGAGATTGACAAGCAGGGCGCTACCGTAATCCAGCTGGGGGACTACCGCATCACGTTCACCCGCCCTCCTTTTTCAGAAGCAAGGGAGCTGACCATCGTGAGACCCATCCTGAAGCTCAAACTCGAGGACTACCATTTGGTGCCTCC
Source organism: archaeon (assembly GCA_005239845.1). GTDB lineage: Archaea > Micrarchaeota > Micrarchaeia > Norongarragalinales > SBBD01 > SBBD01. Next base: position 1,192 of record SBBD01000041.1, read on the forward strand.
CTTGTTCGAGCGCTTGAAGGACAAAGCGGAGGGCATCGTGATAGCGGGTCCCCCGGGAAGCGGCAAGAGCACGTTCGTGACCGCGCTTGCAGAGCACTACGCGGCGCAGAAGAAAATCATCAAGACACTGGAACAGCCGCGCGATTTGCAGGTGAACAAGGAAATCACGCAGTACGCTCCGTTGGAAGGAAGCTTCGCGCAGGCGGCCGACGTTCTTCTCCTCGTCCGCCCAGACTATACCGTGTTTGATGAGGTGCGCAAGCTGGACGACTTCAAGACGTTCGCGGACTTGAGGCTCGCGGGCATCGGCATGGTGGGCGTGGTTCATGCGAGCAAGGCCATCGACGCCATCCAGCGTTTTATCGGAAAGATCGACCTCGGAGTGCTTCCGCAAGTTATCGACACCATCATCTTCCTGCAAAAAGGACAAATCCAGACGGTGTACGACCTGCAGTTCGTCATCAAGGTGCCTCATGGAATGAGGGAAAAAGATCTCGCCCGGCCCGTCATCCAGGTGAGGGACTTTCTCTCCCAACAGCCGGAGTTCGAGATCTACAAGTGGGGCGAGGAAACCGTCGTGTTCCCGCTGGCCGGTTCGGTTCCCCCAAAAGACAAGTTCGGCAGGCGGGAAGGCCGCAGCTTTGAAGACCGCGGGCATGGCAATCGCGGCTTTCGGGGCTCGGGTTCCTTTGGGCGTTCCCGCGGGCACGGTTCGTCCCGCGGCTATGATTCTCCTAGGAACCACGCGTCCGACTCCTACTCGCGGGGAAGGCACGCCATGGCTCCAAGCGCTGCAATGCAAGAACCGGTATCGACACCAACCTCTCCGCGCGAGCAGTCCGCAGCTCCCATGCTGCGTGGACCTGTTGTGCCTCAACGAACGGTCGCCTCGTCCGCTTTGCCAACTGCACAGGCCTCCGCAACGGTCTCGCCCCCACACACTAATGGTTTCGTAGACGAGTACAAGATCACGCGCATTTTGAACGCGGAACTCTCCAATTACGGCTTCGAAGTGCAAGGCGACCGCTTGGTCCTTTTCGTGCCGGAGCACCACTTGAAGCACGTCTTTGGCAGGGGCGGCGCGAACATCGTCAAGCTCGAGAAAAGACTCGGCATGAAGATTGACGTCAAGCACGCTTGATTGTGGCTGTTGTAATCCGTCGCGGAACCGCACGCAGTTTTTCTGGTACGGGGATTTCCCAAACATAGCGGTCCCGAATAAGGCCGCCTGCAGCCCCCAGCTCTTCCACCAACGCCCTCCTTTTTCTTACGCCCAGTAGACGAACCGCGTAATTCACGGTCCTTCCGTAGAGCGCCTCGAAGTTGATGGGTTGCTCGCCATAATGCAGTTTTCGGTGGTGCTGGGGCGTAGTGACGAACAAACGGTATCCTTTCTCTTGCGCGCGCTGCACGGCGGCCAGCAGCAGCGCAACGCTCCAGTTCCGGTATTCTTCCCCGTGCTGGTTTCGGAACGCTATCCGGCTGTTTCTTCCCGCCCCGTTTGGGGCATTCAAGTCGCTTTGGATTTCCGTCACAAGAAGCGCCTTCCTTTTACGGTCTTCAGACAGAGCCAAAAAACCGTATGCGTTATCGGTCGCATAGGTGCCCCACACCTTGAGGCCGAGAATCCCTTCCGCCTTCCGAAACTGGTTCAGCTGATGCCGGTCGGGAATGAGCGCCAGGATTCGGTGCCGCTTTCCAGGAAGAAAAAACTTGTAGGGACTCCAATCCATCTCGAAAACGATTTTTCCAGGAGGAGACGCGCCCCACTCTTCGCGCCGGCTGTCCAACGCCTCCCGAATGGCTCTCCCTCTATTCAACGCTTTTTTTCCAAACCTCTTCGCCCACGCTCCCGCCAGCCCTTGGGGGTTTGAAAGGTGCGCAAACGTGACCATGGCCCGCTTTCCCTCTTTTCAGTACTCCACGCGGTACTTCTTCAATACGTAGTTGTAGAGCCTCCTCCAGAAGAAATGGTTGATGGCGAAAATGAAGAGGATCATCGCGGCCAGCGTCAAAAAGATGAGCTTGAAGCTCCCCAGCTGGTAGGTGGCGATGCTCAGCAGGCTTCCCATGCCGAACGTGGAATACACTTTTCCGCCGTACGCCACGTATTCCGAGACAAACAAGGCGTTCCATCCGCCCCCGAAAGCAATCACGCTCCCCGTCACTAAAGAAGGAAGCATGGCGGGCACCACGAACTTCTGGTAGTACGGAATTCCCTTCACGTGGAACGACTTGGCCACGGTCTCCAGCTCGCTCGGCAAATTGCGTGCGCCCACGATGGCATTGAAAAGCAGGTACCACTGCATGCCCGTCAGCAGCAGGAGAATGGCGGCAAAATTCAAGTCGCCCGTGAACCGGATGACCACAAGCACGATGATGGGGAACAACGCAGTGGCAGGAACGGCGGCCGCCACCTCAAACACGGGGATTAGGAACCGTTGCGCCGCGTGGTTTTCGGAAATAAGGATGGCCGTGGGCACCGTCCACAGCAAGGAAATGAAGTAGGCCGCCACCAATCTTCCAAAGCTGTATAAGAGCGCGAGGGGGATGTCATACGCTTGTGGGGGCAAGGGTTGCGTAAAGATTTCCCAGACGAGCAACAGCAGTCCCCCTAACGTGTTGAGCGCCAAGGCTCCCAAGAGAAGCAAAACCCCTTTTGTCGCCCAGCTCACGATGCTGGCAATCCACGCGTGCTTCATGAGCTCGTCGTAATAGTCCAGCCCTTTTTCCACCTCGTCAAACAGCCACTCCATGGCCCTCGTCAATCTCTGCTTGGCGGTACGGAAGGTAGGAGACCATTTAAAGAACCGATACGCTGTTGAAGTGGGCCGCGCGCCTGCCGATGCCTCGTACCGGAACTTTTCGCTCCAAACGGTAAGGGGCTTCCACACCAGCAAATCCAGCGCCAGGATGACGCTCACCAGAACGAACAAGCCGGCAAACGTGCCGCCCAAGTCGCCGCTTGCTGTTGTTTCCACGAGAAAGCTCCCCAAGCCAGGCAGCTTGTGCTTCACGCTTCCTAACGAAATGATTTCGCTCGCGATGAGGAAGTACCAGCCGTTCGCCCAGCTGATGGTGCTGTTGTAGACGAGCTTGGGCATAACCGAGGGGAGGACGAGCTTTTCAAAGTACAGCAGCCTCCGCAGCCCGAAGCTTTCCGTGACCTGCTTCAATTCGCGGGGGATCGTGAGAATGCTTTCGTAGACCCCGAACGTGATGTTCCACGTCTGCGACGTGAAGATGAGGAAAATGGCGGCCATTTCGATGCCGAGCGCCGAACCGCCCATCGCGGAAATGATGAGGAGCACGGCTGCCGGGAAGAAGCCGAGGATGGGCACGCTCTGCAGCACGTCGAGGAGGGGCACCATGATTTTTCCAGCCTGGGCATGCGTGGCCGCGTAATAGCCGTAGGCGAGAGAGAACACGAGCGCCAAGAGGTAGGCGAGCGTCATTCTATAGAGCGAAAAGAAGGCGAGGATGGGCAAAGACGCCAGATCCGAGGGAACCTGCACGTGGAGGGCCCGAACGGCCGTGAACGCCACGACGCCGAGCGCTAGGAGCAAAAGCACGAGCTTGGCGCGGGCGTCGAGAGGCATGAATTGCTTGCACTCCAAAAGAATAAAAACGACTTCTTTTCCCTGCAGAAAGACCTCGCCTGGAAAGAACTTTTCTGCACGTCAAAAGGCATAAAAACGGCTAGCGTCCTAAGTTTCCCGTCGAATGCTGTCGAGGTGCTTACGATGATCTTAGGGGGAAAACTCTTCAAGGCAAGCGTGGAAAAGTTTTCGGAAGACTCGCCTAAAGGCTTTGGCGTGAACGTGGATTTGCAGAAGATGGAACTCAAGGACAAGCTGCTCGTCGTGGATTATGCCTACGCGCTGGAATACTTGCCGAAAGTCGCCAAGATGGAACTTACGGGCCAGCTCTATTACCAAGAAGAGGAAAAGAAGCTCAAGGAAATCAAGGAAAACTGGGAGAAGACGAAGGATTTGGACACGGCGTTCGCGGAAGACGTCTTGAACGCCATCACGCATACGGGCAGGGTTGCAGGTACGCTCTTGTCCTTCGCGGTCGGAGTCCCCGCGCCCATCGAGTCCCAGAAGCTCACCGTGGAAAAGCCGAAGCCTTCCTCCAAGAAGGCGGCGTAATTTTTTTCTTCTTCAAATCCGTTTCC